>JBAYHX010000052.1:0-12482 GCA_041665965.1 Candidatus Latescibacterota bacterium | reverse complement strand
TGAAACGTTCTCCAACTGGACTCTCCTCTATGCTTTGGGCGGCTCAGAATCAGTTATGGCACTCTATGAAAAAGCCCTTGAAGGGCATCTTAAACAATATAAGGATTTTAGCACAAAACTTACCGATATGGCAGCCTATGGGGCTTATTATAAGGAGTTTTTTACTCAGAATGACTGGTTGCATGTGGGTGAGTCCATGCGCGGATTCCAGTTTTATGGCCTCTCGAAACCTGAAAATACCATTTATCAGAAACGAACCAGACGATTTGCAGGCCTCTACATGAATGAGGACCCTGACGCTCCTAATTATGATCCCGAGCATAAAATAATCAGGAGTGTTTTCAATGGGAGCAAGGGGCCCATGCTCAGAGAATCAACAGTGTATGACTGGGTAGGAGATCCCGTTGTCGGAAGATTTCACATTCTTCACAAACATCCTGGTATAGATTCCGGCAATTTTGAACGAATGCTTGATTTCGAGAAATCTTATCCTGCAATGCTCAAGGATGTCGATGGAATGCCGTATGAAGAGACTCTCCATGTGGCCGGCGATAACCCCTTTAATTTGATCGCTACAAATCTCGCATTGAATGCCTATATGCTCTCACATGAGGAGAAATATAAGAAATGGATTCTTGAGTATGTTGATGCCTGGAAAGAGCGCACAATCAAAAATGGTGGGAATATTCCTACAAATATCGGCCTTGACGGGACAATTGGCGGTGAATATGGCGGAAAGTGGTATAAAGGTGTTTTTGGATGGAGCACCAAGCCGTATAATATTTTCCAGGTAGGAATGTGGAGGGGATTTAGCAATGCTTATCTTGTAACCGGCGATGAGCGCTACCTTGATGTTCTCCGAAAGCAACTCGATAACTTGTATGCGCAGAAGAAAATTGTTGACGGTAAAGTGCTTCTCCCAAGAAATTATGGTGACGAGGGATGGAATAACTGGTCGGGGAATTTATTCATTCCCGAGCAGATAAAATTATATCTCTGGTCAATGGATCGTAACGATTTGAAACGTGTTCCGATTGATGGCTGGCTTGCTTTTTTGGACGGCAAGAATCCTGAATATCCCGAAAAAGCCCTTCGGGATGATTTTGGTTATATTCGCCGCCAGATGGAAAAAGTACGGAATGATCCCACAACTGCCGATACCCGTCTTGCTGATTGGGCGATGTTCATGAATCCGGCAACAACAAACAATCTGTACAGTTTGATGTTAGGCGGGTATGTCAGCGGAAAAGATTGGGGACTCCATTGCCGTGTCCGCTATTTCGATCCCGACAGACACCGTGCAGGGCTGCCACAGGATGTCGCTTCGCTTGTTACTGCCATGGATAAGAAAATGACAAAAGTCACGATCGTGAATATCAATCAGGTCGAACCGAGAAATGTTATCGTCCAGACCGGCGGTTACGGCGAACATCAATGCGAATATGTTGAGGTGAACGGAGTTAAAACCGAGGTCAATAACCGGTTCTTTACCGTTCATCTGGCTCCGGGAGCGGGTGCAGAGTTGATTATTTACGCCAGACGGTATGCCAATCAGCCCACTTTTGCTTTGCCCTGGCAGGGAGATAATGTCCCATTGTATTGAGAGAATATCAAAAATATTCTTTTAATTCAATAAAAGCAGATAAAAAACTACCTCGAAGAGATATCGAGGTAGTTTTTTTGGTTTGGATTTTAAGAAAATATTGATTCATCGATCCAGTCGGGGTAGGGGCATGGCGCCTCCCAGTCATCGGGAAGATCGTTCACATTTACCATTGCGCCGTTGCATTTCATATGAGAATAAAAGCCGGTGAGGAATATTCGGGTTTTTTGCAGGATATAATCATAGCTCCACTGCATTTTTCTTGTTTCGAACATCCGCTGCATGGCCAGGACAGTGGGGAAGAACAGATAAAACAGCCGTGTGAAAGGCTCTCCGCCGTCCCAGTGATGTTCGATCTCGATATTGCCGCCCTCGAGAACACCGCCCTTGCCTGTGTAATGGATATTTACTGAAGCATCCGAGTTCGAGGCTTTCTGGTGCTGAGAAACTATGAATGGCGAATCCTGCTTCCCGATCCCGGGAATATCAAGGCCGCTGTAAAGGAGATTCAGAATTCCCCATGTCATCGGATTGACAGAGGTCTTCGTCTTTTCATTCCACCATCCGTTCGAAAGGAAACTTACCGCCTTAACATCAACGCCGAAAGTTTCGAGCATGAAATAAAGACCGTGAACGCCATGAGCAGGATATTCGTTTCCTGCGGAATTAGTGCCGCTTGCTCCGACAATTGTTTTTCCCTCTTTAAGGAGTTGTTCAACTTTCTGATGGGCTACAAGGGATTCCTTGATATATTCCCGCTCATCGGTGCATAAAATTGGAGTATTGTGCTTTTTTGCGGTTTCAACCATTTCTTTCGCGGCTTTCATGCTGAATGCGAACGGTCGGTTAATATGGCAGGGAATTCCGGCCTCCAGATATGGTTTTGTCAGTTGAGGCCACCACTTGACCTCATAAAATCCGCCAAAGATCATGGCGTCGACTTTATCAACCATATCGTAATAGTTTTTAACCGGCTCGCATTTATATTTGTTTGCAAAATCCTGCGCAACATCGTACTTCCTGTCCCAGCAGTGGGTAATAAGCATACCCGTCGTTCTTCCGACCGGCCATGTTCCGGAATCGACCTGATTGATCGTGGGTCCCCAGATCGTCGGCAGGTGGCTGTAATCTTTGAGTGCGACAACTCCTATCTGCATGAGTTCGACAGACGGTGTTTTCCGGACAAATTTCTTTTTAGGTTCCTTCTTTTCTTCAGCGGCAGCGGCTCCCGCCATAACAGCCCCGCCTGCGACGGCGGCAGTTTCCAGAAAGCTTCTGCGGGTAGTATTATTTTTCATCATTGTGTCCTTTCTGAATAAGATTTTTAAAACACATCAACTGGCTCAGTCTCTTTTGGATCGCGACAGAATAACAATAGCGAGCACCAGCACGAACATCATGGAGAGGCAGATGTTCTCAAAAGGTTTGGTGTAGATCGTCCAGGGTATACTATCATCTTCAGTAATGTTGTCGAATCACGAGGTGATATTTTATAAAAATAGGCCGCTTTACTTGAGTGCAGCCAGATATTTTAGAAAACTTATTGACCTATATTATTTTTTCAAACAGTATCGCACTGCTCGTCAGAATATGGGGATAATCCCTGATGTATAAACCTGAATTCTGAGCAGCTTCAATGGTTTTTGCGAAATTATTATCTGAAACCATTTTTTTGGGTTCAGCGACTAAAATTTTTCCCGATGGTTTAATCGCGGCCCATAGTTCTTTAAAAAGGCTGTATGGATCGGCGACCTCGTGGACTACTGCAAACGCCAAAACAAAATCGATCTTTCCTGCAAGATTTTCAAGACACTGCATCCGCTCATTACAGAGATGAGTTTCGATACGGTCTGATACACCAGCTTTCCGGGCGCGATTTTTGAGAACTTCAAGCATTTTCTCCTGGATATCGACACAAATGACTTTCCCCCGTGGCCCTACCATATGCGCCAGAGGAATGCTGAAATATCCCATTGCGCACCCATAATCAAGCACTGTCATCCCTTCACCGACATAGGGGGACAAAATATTTCCGGGGTTCTGAATGAGTTTCCGTATCGGGCTGAGGAGAAAATATCCAGCCCAAATCGGGCATACACGTTCGGCCAAGTTGTCTCCTCTTGATATTGTTTTTGAAGTGAGTGTGACTGTAATCCTGTAATATTATTCTCCGGACAGTCCCCACACAACGGCTAATCTCCGTCTGTGTTACAGGTTTCATCGTATTTTCGATGGATGGAAAAATTAAGAACTAAGTAACTATATCGTGTATAGAATCGTTTGAATATGCTCTTTATATTACCTTCCCTTAGACGGTAAAGCAAGTATTTCCCGAAGCACTATAAATATTTTCCAGGTATATTGCTGCTTGAGTTAAAGGCACATGGTATTTGCTTATTTTCTGAGCTAATTGCATGAGTCTGTATTTGAAGGCAGCCCCTTTTCTGTCCTACGGACATCCTTCCCCCGGAGGGGGCAGGAACATACTGTGGAGCAACAACATCCCTTGCCCATTTTGGGGGAAAGGGATTGAGGGTTAGGGGGCTGAAGTAATAAAACTTATCATTTTTTCGTTTACAAAACGACTTTTGCAATTGGCTCTATTGAGAAAAAATAATAGTTGATTATGCAATTTAATTTTAAGCATACTATCCTAAAGAAATACACAGTAAATAGTTGCGGATTATGCCCGAGGTTAACAAACTATGTTTTCAGTTTATATTCATCGGTGATGCATAACAATGTGAATGACAACGGTGGTTCTCTCTTCGGATAATAATAACTGGTTAAGACCATGCATGAAAAATCTGCTCGATTCTTTTACGGATGGGTAATACTTGCGGTCGGAGTCGGTGTCGTTTTCGCGGCGCTGGGATTAGCTCGATTCGGATATACCCTCGTTCTTCCCTCCATGCAGCGCGGACTGGACATAGCAAATACTCAGGCAGGCGTTCTTGCTACTGCAAATCTGGTAGGATACCTGCTCCTTTCCCTGGTCGGAGGCGCTCTCGCCACACGGTTTGGCCCGAGAGTGGTGATTTCAGCAGGGCTCGCACTTGCCGGTATCGGAATGCTTATGACCGGTTTTGCGCAGGGTTTTCTCATGGTTGCTCTCTGGCGTGGGCTGACAGGAGTGGGGAGCGGAGCAAGCAATGTTCCGGTCATGGGACTTTTGTCATCATGGTTCGGCAAAAGAAGGCGTGGATTTGCCACAGGAATTGCGGCATCGGGCTCGTCTGTGGGGCTGATTCTTCTTGGTCTTACCGTTCCCCGTCTGCTCGGTTATTACGGCGACAACGGCTGGAGGATATGCTGGTATCTGATGGGGGGAGTTGCCCTGTTATTGGCAATATGCGCTGCAATTCTCCTGAAAAATAACCCTTCTGAAAAGGGGACAAAAGCTCAGGGAGGAGATGATATTTCAGCCGCAGATCCGGAAAGGTCATCCTCAACAGCACAAGATCTCGCAAGTGTCTATACTTCGCCTGCAGTATGGTTTATGGGGCTGATTTATGTGGCCTTCGGATTTTCATATATTATTTATGTAACATTCTTTTTCAAACATCTTATTACAGAAGGTGGGTACACCAGGGAATCCGCGGGAAATCTCTTCATGCTCATCGGATGGCTGAGCCTTTTTTGCGGTGTTCTCTGGGGGAGTGTGTCCGACTGGATCGGGAGAAAATATGCTCTGGCCATCGTGTATCTTATTCAGGCAGCATCATTCAGCCTTTTCGCACTCTGGAACGAACCAGCCGGATTTGTTCTGTCAACGGTTCTCTTTGGGCTTACCGCCTGGAGCATACCGGCAATTATGGCAGCGGCGTGCGGAGATGCATTCGGGGCGAAGCTTGCCCCTGCGGCGCTTGGTTTTATTACACTTTTCTTCGGTATCGGACAGGCATTAGGGCCAAGCGTAGCAGGAGCAATCGCGGATTCCGCTGGAACATTCAACCCGGCCTTTCTCCTCGCCGGAATTGTAGCCCTTCTTGGCGGGATTGGCTCTCTCTTTCTAAAAACATGAAGTGTCGCTTAATACTATCGAACATGAAGCATTTATGGACAGGTCAAAGACATAAAAAAGCAGGCTGAATCAGAAGAATTGGCGTCTTTATTTATGAGTAACAGCGATGGCATTTGCCTCGATAAGCTGCTCCGGGCCGAAAAGATTTTCAACAGAGACAAATGTCATGGAATGCTGTGCATTGGGGAAGAATTCCTTTATTACCTTGGCAGCGTCATCGAATTTCGCTACATTTTTTCCAGCTTTCTCATCGACGAAGCTCTGGAGAAAAACAACGTCGTCCATCGTAGCCCCATAGTGGTCGAGTACCTTGCGGATGTTCTCAAGAACAGTTCTTAGCTGAGCATCAAACGGTTTCCCCGTTTCGAGGTCTCTCTTTGGCATACCTTTTTCATCAAGGTCGGTGTCGTATGGCTGTTGACCGGAGATGAAAATAAGGTTTCCCACTTTTACCCCCTGCGCATGAGACCATTCATTTTCCAGTGCGCCGCCAAAACCGAATTTTTCAGGAGCGAAAGATTTCATAAAATCCGCTCTTTCCTTTTTGGCTTCTTCACGGGCGATTTTCCGTATAGTATCCTCGTTGTTCCCGCAGCCGAACTGCAGAGATAAAAACATTCCGACGATAGAAACCAATAGAATCTGATATTTCCCCATGGTGAACAACCTCCTTTAATGAGTAACAGGTTGATATCATACATTATAGAGCAGAACACCTTTTCCAATAGTGTGAATAATACAAGGCTGTTGAATACACTGTCAAGAATGTTTTGTACCGGCTGATTCAATAAGGCTCAGGTATATGAAAAAAATGGGGAAAAGGAGTTGGTTGTTTTTAAGAAACAGTATGATCGAGGAGTAAGCCAGAGAAAAATATTATATCTCCTTCTCATGGGCTTTTTTCAATTTATTTCTTTTCATATGACGGTCTTTAAGACGTACGTTGTACATTATGAAACTGTTTATTGTAAGTTTTATGATGCCGTCTGTATTGTTGGTCAGGTAACGGTAAACGCCGAAGCCTACTACACAGGCTCCGAGAAAAGCTACGATAAGGTCTGACATTGTGTCGTTAAATCCCGATTTTTGCATGTTAAATCCAAAAATCTGATCCATGATAAACTCGAATATTTCCCAAAGCGTCGCCGCTGCGACAGAAAAAGTAACGCTGAAAAGAGAAACCAAGGCAGGATTGGCTTTCACACGGCTGGTAAAGAGAAAGAAGTATGTGACAACAAATCCTGTCAAACCGATCAGAATTCCCGAGGAAGTATGGAGCAAAAGATCCCACCACCAGATTCGATAATAATAATTGGAGAATTCCCCCAATACAAAATGCGCAAAGATAAAAACGGTCAGAAGAAAATCGACTTCAACCGGTAAAGTAATTCGAAATTTACGTTCAATAATTGCCGGAAGAGAACTGAATACTAAAATAAGAAATCCGGAGAATGCGAGGAATAAATTCAACCTTAAGAAACACACGAAAATCGTCAATAACATCATAATTTTTAAAAGGTAAGATAATGTCAATTGTATTTTATCCGCACTGCTCAGGGGTGGTTTTTTCAAAAATGAATTTCGCATGGGAATAAAACCTTAGTCGGAAAGTTATAGAAATAATCCTTTGATTTGGTTCTTGATTGATTGAAAAATATAACAATAAATGCATATTTTATACAACTATTATTCCTTGATTTCCCATCGATGTTCTCGTTTTTTTGATATTATACAACTGTATTATAATTAGTTACTTGTAAAAGTTATCATTACCGACATGCTGGTAGAAGGCTAAGAAAAATGAACGGTATCATTATTTATTTTGTATATTATTTTCAGACAGGGTATTCCAAAGTCATAAGCGAATGAGAATTTCCGCGGATACCGGTGTTCAATGAATTTGGAGCATAAAAAGATAAGTTGAACGAATTCGCCATCATCAACGGCTGTGAATTGGATGATTCCATAGAGGACGGAAATCTCATTAAAGTCATTTCTTAACCGTGAAGGGAGAATTTTATGTTGGGCAAGAGAGCATTTATTCTGATGTTGACATGTGTCGGGCTTATTCTTTGTTTTTCTTCTGTTCTTGCTCAGGCAAAAAAAGGAATACATGCCCCGGATGCTCTCCCCGGGGTCGAGCCCGAAATGCTTTCCGCTGATTATTGGATCGCTTTACAGAGCGACCCGGATAAAGTGATAATGACTCCGGCTGAGATTGAAAAATTCAACGAAAAAGTCCGTACAAAGCGTGTTGAATTCAAAGAGCGGTATGGTAAAAAAGACCCTCTCGAACCGGAGTTTGTCATAACCGAGATCAAGGGGCCGGTGATGAATCCCCTTCTCCCGCTCAATTTCCCGGAGACGCTTCCCGGCGACAGTCTGCGGGTTCGGCTTAAGAGCAATGTCGATTGGCTGTATTCACGGGATTTTTATGACAACCGCAATGTGATCTATAACGACAGGATGAAACAACAGCTTGCTGACGCCATGAACCAGAAAGCCTTGTCCGATGTGATCAAACGGCGGTTTGGGGTTATTGTCAACAATGCCATGGTCCGTCATTATCCCACATCGGTTCCCGGTTATAATGAAACCCAGTGGGAGATGGACATGTTCCAAGCGGTCGGAATTACCACCAACACTCCGGTGGCGATTCTTCATGAGTCATTGAACGGCGACTTCCTGTATATAGAAAGCCCGGTCTCACGGGGGTGGGTGGCCGCAGAGAATATCGCTATCGCAGACCGTGAAACCGTCCGCAAGCTCACCCAGGACAAAAATTTCCTCCTCTGCACCGGGAACAAGGTTCCGGTCTACGGCGATCCCGGATTCAAAAATTTTGCCCGGTACCTGTATTTTTCCGCCACCATTCCGCTCATAAAGAAGGACGCTTCGGGATACACGGTCAAAATGGCCTGGCGCAAGCCGGACGGTTCTCTCGGCCTGACCAACGGGTATATCAAACCGGATGCGGATGTACATCTCGGGTATCTGCCCTACACCAAACGCAATGTGCTTGTCCAGATTTTCAAGCTTTTGGGACAGCCCTACGGCTGGGCGGATCAGGATAATAAACGTGACTGTTCAGGCACTCAGCGGGTGCTGTTCGCCTGTTTCGGTATCATTACCGGCCGTCATCCCTCATTCATCCTCAACGCCTCCGATCACCAGTATTTCATGGATCCGGCGCTCTCCCATGAGGAAAAGCTGAAAAAACTCGAAGCAATCGAACCGGTTATCACTGTGGCGGGCAATTCCGGTCATATCGTTCTCTATCTCGGCAAAGCGAAGAACGGGAAGCAGTATTACATTCATCAGGCCGGATGGGGATATGATGATGAAGAAAAGAACCATTGCTATGTGAACCGCGTGACCGTCAGCGATCTCGATCACAAGTTCTATTCCGTGGATGTTGTGAACGTGTACACCACGATGAAACTATGAAGCTTTTTAGAACTCACCCCTTGATTCCCTCTCTTTGAAAGAGAGGGAAAAAACCCTCTTTGCATCATAACAAACGGCTTGATAAAGGTCATCGGGGTTCCCCCCTCTTTAACTTGTTAGAGAGGGGGTTCAGGGGGTGAGTTTCTTACATAATCACTTCCCTCAATATTTCTACAATCTCCTCTTTGCCGAGCTTTACCGGGTTATTCCCGTTGCCTGCTTTGACCGCTATGCTCTCGATATCCCCCCGTTTTATTCCATAGCCGCTGAGAAGAGGGAGTTTCAGCGTTTTCGTCCATTCCGCAAGTTTCCTGACAAGCAGATCGCAGCCGTGAGCCGTATCGTCGTCGTGAACGCCGGAGATGAGAAATCCCATACGGGCATATTTTTTGAGCGATGCCGCGCCCGACAGGTCTGATTTGCGCAGCGCCTCTATGGTGATCCTCGCGGACGGGCCGAGAAGGACTCCGCAGATGACACCGTGCGGTATGGGATAGAGGCCGCCGATTGTCGAAGCAAGCCCGTGAACGACTCCCAGCCCGGCGTTTGCGAGTGTGATGCCCGAAAGAAGAGCTCCATAGGCCATGTTGGATCTGCACTCCAATGAGCCGGCGCTGGTTGTACAGACCTCGACAAGACTGGCATTTACCAGTTCCATACCGCTTACGGCGAGAGCGTCGGTCAAAGGCGACGATTTTATCGAGACATAGGATTCGAGAAGCTGGGTGAAAGCATCCATCCCGCAGGATGCGGTAACATCCGCGGGGCAGGAGAGGCCGAGTTCGGGGTCGATAACGGCATAATCGGGAACGAGATTGTCATGACGGAGAGATTTTTTGAATCCGTCTTCCCCCACACGGCTGAGCACGGCATTCTTGGTTGCTTCGCTCCCGGTGCCTGCCGTCGTTGGGACTGCAATAAAAGGAACTTTCCGCCCGTCATGTTTTTTCCCGGTCCCCACACCTTCCAGATAATCGAAAACGCTGCCGGTCTGGGGAAGCATGGCGGAAATCGCCTTCCCGGCATCGATGACACTCCCTCCTCCGACAGCAATAACCGCTTCGATATCTTTCCCCCGGTATTCGGCGGCGGCGCTGTCCACAAGTTTCGGGGAAGGCTCGCCGCTCACGGTTACATGAAACCGGTCTATGGAACGTTCCTCGAAAGCGGCGGTTAGAGTTGCCCAGTATCCGGAGGAAACAAAAGATTTTCCGCCGGTAACGAGAAGAACCCGTTTCCCGAATTTTTCAGCTATTGCGGGAACCTCGGCAATAGTTCCCGCCCCGAAGATAATTCGGGGATTTCCGGAAAAAGAAAAGGATGGGATCACCAAATGCTCCTTTGTTCCGGGCAGATCATCCGATGGGGGATGCCTTCGCGCGGTTTGGCCATCCAGTCCGCGACTGTATCCCTCCAGCGCAGATAGTGCGGCGTTTCCTTATGGCTCGCGACAGCTTCCGCATTCTTGTACATTTCATAGAGGAGGAAGCGGGTCGGATCGTCCGTGCACTGAAGAAAATCGAATCGCAGGATTCCCGGTTCCTTGATAGAATTACGGTGATTATCGGTCGTCGCACGAATGAAATCGTCGACGAATTCAGATTTCACATAGATGGTTACTGCATTTACGATCATTTTAAATTTCCTTTATGTATTATTCTTCACAGACCTTCCGTACCAGTTGACGGTAGTAGCAGAAGTTTTCGAACGGAATATCGGGCGGGGCTTCATGATCCAGAGTCGGAATATAACCGCCCTGTTCGAGCATGTTCGGGACGATTGAGTAAACCTCGGTCTCGATGTCTTTTTTTGAGCCGGTGAGTTTCCGTTTGTCAAGACCACCCCAGATAACGAGATCACGGCCGTACTTTTCACGGATTTTGAGAATATCCATTCCCGCCTGGACTTCAAACGGGTAGACCGCTTCGATTCCGAGCTCCAAGAAGAGAGGGATCAGTTCGTCGATTTTCCCATCCGAGTCCACAACGAAAAAAGGAACACCATTCTTTCGGAAATGATCGAGAACCCGCTTGTAGGGTTCCATCATAAAGGTTCTGAAAAATTCCGGCGAGATAAGCGAACCCGCGCGGTACGCCATATCCTCGAAGAAATGGATGCAGTCCGGTGTGACGTCACGGAGCATGGGGGTGGTCAGACGGATAAGAAAATCCGCATAATAATCCATCATCTCATGTACCCATGCGGGATCGTCGTAAAACCCGACCAGCAGATTTTCCGGCCCGACCCATTCACGGATGGGGCCGAAGAATCCGATAGTGCGGCCGCTTCCGAAATATACCGGGTAGGTACGGTTTTGAAGCTCTTTAACCCGGATATCCCAGAAGAGAGGATACCTGTCGGGCGAATCCGGATTCAGATGCGCGGTGAATTTACGGAAACTCTCACGGTCGGTGACAGGAAAACGATAGAAAAAGGGTATGGAACGGCTGCTTTTCGAAAGCTTGAGTTTGACTCCCCGCCAGTCGTTTTTAATGATATCATTATCCGTTTCTTCCAGAACTTCTTCTCGAAATACCGGGTGTATCTCTTCATCGATTCCGACAGGATCGTACCGGTCGAATCCGAAATAGGTTTTGAAATCCGCTCTTTTGGGTAAACCCTCGGTATACCACCGGTCGAACGTTTCCGGCCAGGGTTCAAGCTCGCGGTAGGGGGGATGGTCGGGATTTCCGAAGCGCATGGTTTCATGAAAACGATCCCGCTCGGTCATGGGTAATGGCCTCCGATGAATAAGGTAGAGGTGGAAAAAGGTGATTAGTTTTTTATGACAGAAATATAATGCATAAAAATTGTTTATGGGAAGATGTTTCACCTGATATTTATCATTGGATTATATATTCTTATTTGGAAAATTAAATATATTTTATTTCGTAATATTTGTAGTATTTTCCAAAATATTATGAACCTGTTCAAACTGTTTTATGTCTCACTTTATAGAACATAACGGAATGTTTGCCGTTCTGATTCCCGTATTCTGTTTACTCATGATATCCGGAGGATAGTAACCACATGATCGGGTTTCATAAAAAATCTGCCCGTCAACGGTTTTTCTTATGATAGATGTCAATGCAGAGGCGGCTAAAAATGAAGAGCATTCGCTTATTGCACGGCTCAAATCGGGTGATACCGATGCTGTTGGTGAGGTTGTTGAACTCTATAAACGACAGCTTTTTACCTTTATTCTGCGAATGGTGAATAATCATGAATCGGCGGAGGATATCTTTCAGGAAACCTGGCTAAGGGTCGTCCGTTCTGTAAAATATTTTCGCGGGGAGTCAAAGTTTTCAACCTGGCTTTTTCAGATAGCCGCGAACCTTTGCCGTGACAGTATTCGGAAATCAAATAAACGGGTAATGGTTCCCCTTGAAGAGGCTGAATCAGTCGCCT
>JBAYHX010000051.1:0-12552 GCA_041665965.1 Candidatus Latescibacterota bacterium | reverse complement strand
CCGGGGGAAGGATGTCCGGAGGACAGAAAAGGGGCTGCCTTCAAATACAGACTTTTGCAATTAGCTCGAACTATTAGATTTGCAAACAGGAAAGAAAATATAAACATAAATTTTGTTTGCTTCACTCTGACTATATATAAAGTGTAACTTAGTAAGTAAAGTTCTCGTTTCTCTATTTGAATTATTACCAATAACTTGTAAATCGACAAACCAGATTATTTTTTACGAGGAGATTTTGTATGAAAGTGAGAGTTTTTGTCGTTGCCGCGACATTTTTAATTTCCGCCCTGTCGCCAGCCTTTGGGCTTGTGCGCCCCGATGTGGAATTCAAGGTATTTCAGTTTCCAAAAGACCAGGCGCCCAAAATAGACGGGAATGCAGACGACTGGGCTATAGTGTCTGATTCGTACGCTGTCGGTACAGATCAAATCAAAGACACTGTGCATAATGTCCCCATGAACACAAGCGACCTTGATATAAAAGTAAAGGTCGGATGGGTCAAAGGGATGAATCAGTTGTTTTTTCTCTACGAGGCCTATGATAATTACTGGGATTTCAAATCCACAACCCTTCACAATGATATTTTCGAAATCGTTGTCGACGGTGACCTTTCGGGAGGATCATTACTCCCAGGCTCCGGAATGAGCGCCTGGGATGGGTATTTGTTTCAGGGCGTTTATGCACAGAACTACCATATTTTCACGCCGGCAGAGGGTAAAGCCTGGTGCATGGTCTGGGGATGCCAGCCCTGGGCTGCCGAGCTTCCCTGGGCAAACGCGGCATATTCGTATAGTTTCAAACACGGCGAGAGCGGAAAGCTCACTCTTGAATTCTGTATAACGCCGTTCGATTATGCGCCCTACGCAGCGCCTGAAAAAGCGATTCCCTCCACTCTCGAAGAGAACAAAGTTATCGGGCTTTCCTGGGCTGTCCTTGATTACGACAATGAGAATGCCGGCGATTACGACGGCTTCTATAATCTTTCCCAGAAAACAACCATGTACGGCGATGCTTCCGACCTGGTCGCTTTCAGGCTGATGCCGCTTGAAACACAATTCCACAAGCCGATAGAGGCAGAATGGTCGTTCAAAGTTGTCGATATGCTTCAGTCTATCGTTCAATTCAAAGATTTATCTTACGGAAACATTACCTCATGGAAATGGGATTTCGGCGACGGTTCCACCTCGACCGAACAGAACCCGACCCACAAGTACGCCCAACCCGGAATGTATTATCTTGTTGTGCTGAATGTCGAAGGGCCTGACGGGAGCGCACGGATGGCCAAGGAGGGAGAGCCGTCGGTGGGAGGTGCTTCTACAAAGGTCGGCGAGGCCTCAAGACCCGGCGAATTTTCTCTCTCGCA
This sequence comes from Candidatus Latescibacterota bacterium, assembly GCA_041665965.1. Lineage (GTDB taxonomy): Bacteria > Latescibacterota > Latescibacteria > Latescibacterales > Latescibacteraceae > JAUYCD01. The sequence continues at coordinate 11,189 of JBAYHX010000051.1, read as the reverse complement.
GAATTATCCGAATCCTTTCAACCCGACCACAACCATTTCTTTCACAATACCTCAAAAAAATCATGTCAATCTTGCCATTTACAATGTCGCAGGGGAAAAAGTTGCTGATCTTGCCGATAAAGAATTCCCCGCAGGGAAAAGCAGTATAAAATGGAATGCGCAGGGTTTTGCGAGCGGAATGTATTTTTCCAAAATTACAGTGGGTGATTTCACTGATACATTGAAATTAGTGCTGTTGAAATAGGGCAGGAACGGAATAATCCTGATTTTAATAATTTTTGATATTTAACGTAAGATTAAGAAATCGGCTAATAACGAGGAGATATATAATATGAAGAACAGCGTAGTTGTATTGGTTGCTGTTTGCATGATTGCCGCAGCCGCTTCTCCGGTTTTTGGGCTCGTCCGTACCGATGTCGAGTTCAAAGTTTTTCAGTTTCCAAAAGATAAGATACCACAAATCGACGGGAAAACCGATGATTGGGCAATAGTGCCTGATTCATATAACATCGGCGTTGATCAGCTTAAAGATACAGTAAAAAATACGACCGTCGGCAAAGACGACCTTGATGTAACGGTGAAGGTCGGATGGGTAAACGGACTCAACAGGCTGTATTTCCTGTACGAAGCGTATGATAATTTCTGGGATTTCAGTGGCGCTGGACTTGCTAATGATATTTTTGAAATTCATGTTGACGGTAATGTTTCGGGAGGCTCTTTCCTCCCCCCTACCGGCATGGGCTTCTGGAAGGTTATTTGTTCCAGGGAGTATATTCGCAGAATTACCATATCTGTACTCCGGCGGTAGGAAAAAAATGGGCTTATGTATGGGGATGCCAGCCCTGGGCTGCCGAGCTTCCCTGGGCAAATGCAGCGTATTCGTACAGCTTTAAACACGGCGAGAGCGGAAAACTCACTCTTGAATTTTACATAACCCCGTTCGATTATGCGGCATATGAAGGCTCTTCATACGCGATACAATCAAAACTTGAAGAGAACAAAGTTATCGGACTTTCCTGGTCTGTCTTGGATTACGATCACGAAAAGGCAACCAGCTACGACGGTTTCTATAACCTGTCATGGAATACAAGAATGGACAGCAACGCATCCATGCTCTGCGCTTTCCGCCTTATGCCCATCGAGGCGCAACTCCACAAGCCGATCGAGGCCAAGTGGTCGTGGAAAATCGTTGACATGGATCAGCGGCTGGTCGAATTCAAGGATTTGTCATACGGAAACATCACATCATGGAAATGGGATTTCGGCGACGGAACCACCTCTACCGAACAAAACCCGACCCATAAGTATTCCAAGCCTGGATTGAATAATATTGTGGTTCTGACAGTCACAGGCCCGGATGGAACTGCACGTATGGCGAACGTGTGGGATGTTGCAATAAAATAAAAAATAATTCGGGTATGTTGTTAAGTAAGCCAAGGGGATCATCTCAAAAGGCAATCCCCCCTACCCCCCTTAATAAGGGGGGCGCCGAAGGCAGGGGGATAGTGAAACATGCAGGATAACTCATTTACTGTATATTGCTGACTAAACGACATAACTAATAAAATAATGCTCCAAAAAAATAGCAACTATTCTTTAAGAAAATGATTTTTAGGTTCGTATTGCATAGGGAAATATTGATGAGAAGAGGCGATATGAAATTATTCCGGCTTTTATTAACATTTCTTTTCTTTGTCACCTGTTCGAGTTTAGCCCTGGGCGGACAGTGGAAGACATATACAAAAGAAAACAGCGGGCTTGCCGACAACGAAGTCCGTGCAATCTGCCTTGACAGTATCGGGGCCGTGTGGTTCGGAACGAAGAACGGATTGACACGTTTCGACGGCGCTGACTGGAAAACATATACAACAGCCGACAAGCTCGCACATAACACGGTGAATTCGATTGCGTATGAAACAACGAGTCATGGCCCGGAGATATGGGTTGCTACCGATGACGGTGTTTCGGTAGTGAGTGTGAAACCCGACGCGATAACATTCGCTACGCCGTACAGAAAAGATAACACCGGCCTGATATCGAACATGGTATCTTCTGCTGCTGTCGACACCGGGCATGTAAAGTGGTTTGGGACGGACACCGGTGCGGCCACTTTTTCCGGAACCGCATGGAAATCCTATACGACCGAGAACATGTTTACCGGAAGCGCTGTGGTGAAATCAGTTGCCGCAAGCTCTCAGGGAATGGTGTACCTGGGTACACAAGGTTCCGGAGCGATACGGTTTGACGGTGTCACTACCGCAACTCCCTTTGATACCTTCTATACCAAGATCGCATCTGACAGTGTCTATGCCATATACATCAGCCCTGATGATACGCGGTGGTTTGGCACCGATCTGGGAGTTTCACGTCACACGGGAACTTCGGTCACGATAAACTGGACAACGTTCACGGTAAATGACGGTCTGGCCGGCGATTATATCCATGCCATCGCTTCCGATGAAAAGGGACTGATATGGGTCGGCAGTGAAGGAGGAGTTTCCAGTTTTGACGGGAGCACATGGAAGAAATACACGAAACAGGACGGGCTTGCCGGTAACAATGTGTACGCTATAGCGGCTGCTCCGGACGGATCCATGTGGTTCGGCACCGAAGCCGGAGTTTCCAATTACAAGGATGGAACCGTTCTTGTCGGGAAGACCGAAATACTCCCTTCGGCGCTTACTATCCGAAGATGTTTCCCAAATCCGTTCAACCCGCAGGTTACTATCGAATACTATCTGCCTTCCGGGGGTTTTGTTGAGCTTTCCATTTACAATCTTGCCGGTCAAAAAATCCGTCAGCTGGAATACAATACCAGGAATCCGGGAGTACATACAGTAATCTGGGACGGCTTTGACGATAATGGTATGAAAGCATCTTCAGGCACGTATATTTCACATGTAAAGATGGGTAAACTGACAGCGTCGAAAAGTATGGTGCTTCTAAAATAGCTTTCAGGAGTCAAATGTAGTAGTACAGGAAGTTCCTGTTGCATACAACATTGATATTATTAAAAAAAATTTACTTTTTCGGAGGAATAATGAAACGCAGGTATTTTTTACAGGGTGTTGGAACAGCATCAGCTGCACTGCCGGTTCTGGGGTGTAATGATGTGCTCATGTCATCTGCTCTCGACAAAATAACGCCCAAAAGAGAAATAGCAAAGAGAACCCTTGGGAAAACCGGCATACCGGTTTCTATTTTGGGATTCGGTTCCCACATGTCAAGTTCCACTCTGGCAAATGCCACTCTTCGCGACAAAACGATCAAGGCCGGATACGAGGGCGGTATCAATGTATTCGATGTTTACGACCACAGCGGCTACAATCAGTTTAAACCGATGGGTCAGAGTCTCAAAAGTTTCCGCAAGGATGCAGTGGTATCCCTTTGCTGTGTGCAAAGCCCGACCGGTATCCAGAAGGAAATCGATGGCGCTCTTACATCCTTTTTAACCGATTATATCGATCTGTACCGTCTTTATACTGTCGACGATACCCGTGTTAATTATCTGGATAATAACAAGAAAGCCGGAAAAATCCGTGCAATTGGCGCAGTTTCGCATGACGCGAACGAAGCTATGAATTATCTCGACCGCTACGGCGACACGCTCGATTTTCTGATGCTGGTCTTTAACTTTTATCATAACAAGGGAGTATATAACGACACCGGCTATCCGGCAAACGATTATTCCGCCCTTATACCACGATGCAAGAACATGAATATCGGGATTCTCGGTATCAAACCGCTGGGGAACGATGCCATGGTCGCATTTGCGCGGAGCAAGAACTATTTCAATGATCCCAACGCAAATATTGTACAGGCAATGCTTCGACATGCATATCAGAATGAGGATGTTCATACTAACTTCGTGTCGATGAACAACATGGCGGAAGTAGTAACGAATCTGGAATCTGTGTATACTCCCCAGATATCTGATTATGAACAAACAATGCTTGATAATCTGACTGTCCAGGTGGGAGCGGCAAAGGGCGCCTATCTTCCCGATCATTATAAATGGATGGAAAACTGGAGAGTGAAAACGGTATAATCATCTGATCTTGGATAACAAGGGTTTTGGTTCAGCCCCGCTTTTTCGATGTATATAATCCTATTACTCATGAATTGGAGAATAGAGATAATCAGCATGTTATTGTGGAATGGTTCTCATGTACTGAACATGAAAACCTGAAAATGGAGGAAATGATGAAGGAAGTAAAAATGAGATGGTTATCCCGGTTTACCCTCTGCACTGCGCTCTTGTTTCTCGGTCTCAGTTTTTCTGTGCCGTGTTATGCGCTCATTGCAGTTCATGTGACCGACACAACAGGCGCTCCTGTATCATCTGCGACTGTCACCTTTACCAATGAGACCGACTCTAAAATAGTCTATAGAGTGATTTCAGGCACAGACGGGGCGGGTTCAATCGACCTTAGCATAACCTCTGTCGGTGCAAACAATCCGCAGGTCTTTTCATTAGGCCAGAATTTTCCCAATCCGTTCAATCCTACTACTGCCATACCCTTTGTTCTTCCCCGCAGCGGTGAGGCAAAGCTGACCATCTATAATGTACTCGGCCAGAATATCCGCACACTTGTGAACGGGAATTTTTCTTCGGGGTCGCATACGGCGGTCTGGAATGGGTGTGATAATTCGGGAAGGGGAGTAGGCGCAGGAATTTATTTCTATGTGCTCACGTTCGGAAATCAGTCAACAGCCCACAAGATGCTTCTCATGGATGGTAACAACACAAGCGTCGCATCTCAATCATCGGGATCTCCTTCCGTTTCCCGTGTTTTGAAACCGGCTGGAGGCACATTCAGAGTGGACATAACCGGGACAGAGATAGAGGCTTTCCAGAAAACCGGAATCACCCTTACTGACGGACAGTCCTATGCTTTTGAAGTAGCCATGAAAAGGGCAAGTATAAAGAATGCCGCTTTTGTATCCATCACCGGAGGTGCTTTTCAAATGGGAGACGAGACCGGGGAACTCTGGTCCGGCTGCCGTCCGGTACACTCGGTGACTGTAAGCTCGTTCCAGATGGGCGAAGCAGAAATCACAAACGCACAGTACTGCGATTTTCTGAATTCAGCAAAAGCCGGAAGCGGCATCACGGTTGAAAACAACACGGTTAAGGCAGTAAAGGGGTCGTACGCCGGGCAGAACTACCTTTTCATGTCTGATACCTATGAGACTGCATATCCGGGGAACAGGTGCTGGATAACAGTTACCGATAATGTATACAGCGTTACAGCAGGTCATGAAAACTGGCCGGTGGTAGCTGTGACCTGGTACGGCGCGAAAGCGTTTGCCGAATATTACGGGTGTGATTTACCGAGAGAGGCTGAATGGGAGTATGCGTGCCGCGGCGGAAAACAGTACCTGTACGGCACGGACGACGGGACTATCGGCTCGGCCAAAGCCAATTATTATATCAGCGGTGGCACCAATCATCCTGTCGATGTCAAGAGTTACCCGAAAAATCCGTTCGGTCTGTTCGATATGACCGGCAATGTCTGGGAATGGTGCAGCGACCTCTACGGCGCCTACAACTCGGCATCGGCAACCGATCCGACAGGCGCCACTATCGGCACCAACCGTATCGTCCGCGGCGGCAATTGGGATTATAACGAGTCTAATGGCCGTTCCGCCGACCGTGACTACTACAGCCCGGGCTACCGGTATTACTTCTTCGGATTCCGAGTTGTTCACCGTTAACAGTAGAGCAGGCTGGCTGGAAATACGAATCGGATTTTGACAAAAAGATATTTTCCTCCAATTCCAAACAGAGTTGGAGGAAAATAAATAAGAGAAAGAGGGCATTTTTTTAATTTTTTAAAAGAATCCCTCTTTTTTTATTGTACCCAGCGAGTAAAGGATTTACCTTAGTTATATGTAATTCTTTGAGGGGCTTTTCGAACTGAGAGGGAAAGAATTATGACAGGGATTCTTTACCATGAAGATTTTTTAAACCATATAACGCAGATAGATCACCCTGAACGTCCGGGAAGAGTAACTGCAATTGTAAATGAGCTGAAAAAAGATAAGTATAAAAACAGCCTTTTATGGGATATGCCAAGGCTGGCAGAAGAAAGTGAAATCGAGTATGTCCACAGCAGACCATACATCGACCGTGTAAAAGAAGCCGCAAAATCCACCCCCCAGTATCTCGATTCACCGGATACCATGGTTTCGAAAGGTTCTTTTCAGGCAGCGTTGAGAGCCGCCGGAGCGGTTATGACCGCAATCGACGGAGTTGTTGCCGGAAAATATCGAAGAGCTTTCTGCCCGGTCAGACCTCCCGGACACCATTCCCGCTATTCCACCGCCATGGGTTTCTGCCTGTTCAACAACATTGCAATCGGGGCCAGGTATCTCAAAAAGCAACATAATATCCAAAAAATTTTCATTATGGATTTCGATGTACATCACTGTAATGGAACCGAGGAAATGCTTTCCGGAGATACTGACATACTTTTATGCAGCATCCATCAGCACCCCCATTATCCCGGCACCGGTCTTTATTCCAAGCTGTACAGCCATTCAGGCGGTGTGCTCAATGCGCCCCTGCCCCCGGGATCTGATGAAAATGATTATATAAAAATTATCAAAGGGCAGCTTTCCGATTATGTAAATATGTTTATGCCCGATTTTGTGCTTATATCGGCAGGTTTTGACTCTCACAGGGATGATCAGCTCGGGGATATGATGCTTTCATCGGATTCCTTTTACCGTATTACCCGGGAAGTGGTGAAATTTGCCGATGCATACTGCCAGGGGAAGGTGGTATCAACCCTTGAGGGCGGTTATAATCTCAGGGCGCTGGCGGAATCGGCGGGATATCATGTGGATGCCCTGAGCGAGTCTGTATGATGGTATATCTGTTCTTGACAAAACGCCAACAATATTATATACTCTGATGCAAATATTAAGATTCACAATATCGTTTCTTCAGCAATACAAAACACAATTTACATCAGCATATCATATTGTCAAAAGAAAACTATCCCTAGCCAGGGAGCTTTCGTGACCGGATATATTTTCAGCAATACCATGTTTTATCGAGGGATTATTTTTCTTTCAACTGCTCTCGATAAGTTTTCTTTGACGGCTTTTTTTGTGACCATGATATTCTTCCTGGTTCCTTTTTCCGTTAAAGCGGATAGAATTCTTCGGCTAACTCCCGGAAATGATTTTTACCAGATAGCCCCCTATCTCGATATTCTTGAGGATAAAGATAAAAAATGGGATATCGGGGATGTTTCTTCTCCGCAATTTTCCAAAAAATTCAACCCCGCCCGTTCTCAGACATTGAATCTTGGTATTACCTCCTCAGCATGGTGGGCGCGTTTCACTATTCAGGAATCACCTTCCGGGATTTCGGCAGGAGCCGGGAAAAAGGAATGGTTCCTGGAAAGCTCCCGTCCTTTTATCACTTCATTTAAAATTTACCTTCCTGAAATCGACAATGAGGGCAGTGAAACGGGCAACTGGATATTGAGCGAGCACGGTTTTTCGGATAGACAGAACAATGAAATATCGTTCCGGAAGCCTCTTCTTTTTCCGCTCCCTGAAAAATATGAGTCGCCGGCGACAATCTATCTGAGGTTCGAGGATATCACTTCAATTTTTCTTCCTCTGACAATTTTAACCGAATCAAAATATATGAACCAGTCAAAGCACCGGATGCTTTTTTTGGGAATTTATCTTGGCATTATAGCGGCGCTGGCTCTCTACAACCTTTTTCTATTTTCTTCTCTTAAAGACAGAAGTTATCTTTGGTACTCGCTGTATGTGATTTTTCTTGCTCTCTATTTCCTCGGTACCACAGGCAGTTATTATAAATATTTCTCGAATTTTACTCCTGAAAAGGATATTCGCCTTTCCCTGTTATTTCTGGGTATAGCGCTATTGGGAGCAGGACAGTTTACACGGTCATTCCTTATGACTAAACTGAATGCAACCAAAAGCGACAGAATGATCATGATATTGATGGCCTCAACATTGGTTTTGATTATGCTGACTCCGATAGCCGGAGTACAAATCCTGCACACGTCATTCTCGTATCTGGGGCTGGCTGCTCCTATTCTCATTATTGGCGCCGGTATTGTATGCTGGCGTCAGGGGTTCCGCCCGGCGCGGTTTTTCCTCATGGCCTGGATGATGCTTTGCGTGGGCGGGCTTGTTTTTGATCTAACCGTCCGCGGGATAATTCCATTCGGTGCGTTCACTTTTTATTCGCTTCAGATAGGCTCCTCATCCGAGGCTATTCTCCTTTCTTTCGCACTGGCTGACAGAATAAAAACCATGCAGCATGAACGTGAAGAAGCCCGTCACGGAGAGCGCCGTTACCTCAAACTTGCGATCACCGACAGTCTTACCGGCCTCTACAACTACCGGTATTTCCGCAGCCAGATCGGACTGGAAATCAAGCGGACGGAAAGCCTGGCTATGCCGCTTTCTCTTATTCTTATGGATGTTGATGATTTTAAAAAATACAACGATTCCTATGGTCACCCCGCCGGGGACAAATTTTTAGCCAGTCTTGGCGGCATCATCTATTCATCCATACGGGACAGCGATGTCGGCTGCCGTTATGGCGGAGAAGAATTCGCATTGATCCTTCCCGGTACAAAAGTCAGCGACGCCGCAGAAGTTGCTGAACGAATCCGTTCTACAGTTGAAAAGAAAATATGTACTCCCTCCCCGAACGAAAAAGCCCGGCTGACTTTGAGCATCGGTGTAGCCGAGCATATTCCGGGGCAGGACCCTCCCCTGCTCATCCTTCGAGCCGATAAAGCGCTTTATCAGGCCAAACACCAGGGTAAAAACCGTACCGCACTCGACAGATTATCATCATAGAGTCCGGTGACTTTCTTTTGGACATGAAATTAATAATACTATATACTTTAGTAGTAAATATGTAACATTCATTGCCATTTCCCAACCGGGAGGCTATCGAAATGCCTGGCAAAACGATCACCTTCAAATCTGTTTTTCCCTCATATGTTTTTGATTTCCCTGCCCTTACGATCCTAATCGTTTTTCTTTTTTTTAATCCGCATTCATCTTTTGGAGCACAATCAGCTCCTGACACCGTACTGGCGCACGGGACAGTCGTATTTCAGGGGAAGCCGGTTTCGGGTGCAGATATTTATCGTATAAGGGAAAGAGAACATAAATCTCTTTTTGAAAAAATTTACAGCACCGCCGAGGATGGTTCTTTTACTGTTCCGGTCGAACTCCCTTACGGGAGTGTCGCAGCAGGATTGCATCTTGCAGTGCTGCATCCGGATTACGCTGTGGGGTTTTTCACTCCCGGCAGTTACCTGAGAATGGACAGCCTCACAATACAGCTCCAGACGCCGGTAAAGACAGCGGGAAGAGTAGTGGACACAGAAGGTAAACCGATCTCCGGAGCGGAAGTTTCTTTGAATAGTTTTTTTCAAACCGAAGCCCCTTCTGAATCACGGGATATGTCTAACCTGGCGGCTTTACCCGGCGGCAAAGTGATGACAGACATTCAGGGGAGATTTGTTTATAAAAATCTCCCGGAGCGCGCGAATATTTCTTTCACTGTAACCGCACCCGGATATGCCAGCCGGACTCGAAGGGGTTCAACCGGCAAGGATGATCTCACGGTCATACTGGAAGGTGATTGCCAAATTACCGGTCAAATTACCTTTGAAGACGGCGCCCCTGCCCCCGGAGTTCAGGTACATGCAATTTCACATGAAGGCGGCGGGAGAGCAGAAACAGATGAACGCGGTTTCTATACCCTGAACCATCTGTCCGGAGGAGCCTACCTTGTCAGCATATGGCATACCCAGGATATAACGGACGGCTGGACATTTCAACCAAAAGAGAATGTGGGAGTAGACCGCGGGAAAACAACCACGCATGTAGATTTCAGGCTTGTAAGGGGTGTCATGGTGAAAGGCAGAGTCATTGACCGTGAATCGGGATATCCGCTGAAAGATATATGGGTCAATGCATCATACAATGTCAGAAGTAAAATCTCCCCTCAATCCTTGGTGCAGATCGCGTCATGTAAAACCGACAGCGCCGGATTCTATGCTCTTCATACAGTACCCGGCGAGATAGATGTTACAGCGATACCGCCGCGCTTTACATACAAACATGAATATAAACCCAGGAAAGTAATAATACTGGCGGGCGAACCGCAAAAGGGTATTGATTTCCAATTATCAAAGGGAATCGAGATAAAGGGCGTTGTACGCCTGCCGGACGGGAAACCTGCAACCGGAGTAATTGTTACCGTCCATAATGACTGGCATGATTTCTTTTATACGGATAAAGAGGGCAGGTTCACACTATCCGGGGTCAGCCCCGAGGGGAAAATAACCATTCACGCACGGACACAGAATTGGGGACTCGAGGGATTTGCCACCTGTGAGGGGAAGCCGGGAACGGAGGTCGGAATAAATCTTCGGGAACAGGAACAGAAGGAAAATGTTCAAAATAAAATTCCGAAAGAAGGCAGATACAGTCTGGAAGGCACGGTTTTCGGCCAGGATAACCGTCCTCTTTCGGAAGTACAAATCAGAACGACCACTCCTCAAGGGATTGAGATAAAAACTGTAACCGATCGGAACGGGCATTACCGTCTGGATCACCTTGCATCCAAGATAGTTGATATAGCCATGGATCGATACAATTACCATTATTTCACTTTCTGGAAAGTTCCGGCAGGACGGAAGGATTTTAAACTGAATGTGTTTCATCGATTCATTTCCGGAAGGGTGCTCAATGATGAAGGCAGTCCTGTGACAGAAGCAAAGGTCATTGTTGAGCAGAGTGACCGTGGCCGTCCGCCGGCAGAAACGGAAACCGATCAGGAAGGATATTTCAGACTGTATAACTTGAGCGGAAAAACGGAAACGGTGGTTGTGAGCCATCCTGATTACGAGGAAATGACATTCAAAAAAATAAAAACAAACAGGGAAAATGTCCGTCTTGTATTGAAAAAACAAAAAAAGTAATTCGCAAATCAAGAATAAACAGTACGCTTATTTATTCATGTCATTTTAACCCGATCTATTCATAAACTCAAGGACAAAGATCCCCCCGCCGCTCAGTGCGGCGACCCCCTTGTTAAGAGGGTGCAAAAAGAGAAAAAAATGAATTCTCCCCTTAACAAGGGGAGATGCCGTCAGGCAGAGGGGATT
>JBAYHX010000050.1:0-12715 GCA_041665965.1 Candidatus Latescibacterota bacterium | reverse complement strand
TGGGGAAAGGAAAATGAAAGATAAATTTCAAAATCACCCGTTTTTATTACTGTTTTCCCGCGATGTACTCCGCATAGACCATATCTTTGTAACCAGGGGAATGAGGGTGATCTCCGCAGAAGTCATCGGGGACGCCCAGGGTTCCGATCACAAACCTGTCATATCTGTGATTGAAATAAAGTAGATGACGGTAAATCCGAACCGGTGATGAGAATGAAGCAAGACTCACAAAAACCGACCCCTCCCTAAAACCCTACATACCGAATACTCCTCGTCTGACTATACTATATAAAGTGGAATTTTAGAAATATCTTTCTATGAAAAATCTGATTCATTATATTATCTAATTCGTATCAAAAAAGGTATTTGTTCAGGAGAAAGAATGCCAAAGGTAGATTTTCTGATAATAGGATCGGGCATGGCCGGCCTTTCGTTTGCTCTCAAGGTTGCCGATCTGGGCCGCGTGGTTATCATTACAAAAAAGGGTGATAGCGAGTCTTCCACCAATTACGCCCAGGGGGGAATTGCAAGCGTTCTGGGGAAAGACGATTCCCCGGAAAGTCATGTTGCCGATACTTTGACTGCCGGCGACGGCATCTGCCATGAAGATATTGTGCGGATGGTTGTTGAAGATGGGCCGGAGATGATAAAACAGTTGATCTCCTGGGGCTGCCGGTTTAATCGTGAATCGGACGGCACTCTGTCTCTGGGGCGCGAGGGAGGCCACACCCGTAACAGAATAGTCTATACCGACGATCTTACCGGCCGTGAGATAGAGAGGGCGCTTATCGAGCGGGTAAAAGAGCATAAAAATATCACCTTTCTCAATAATCATATCGCTGTTGACCTTTTAACCGAGCATAATGTGGGGGTGATCAGCAAACACCGGTCACCTAACTGTTTTGGCGCCTATGTTCTGGATGTCGGGAACAACCGCATCGAGACATTCATGGCGGGCACTACACTGCTTGCCACCGGGGGAACCGGTCAGGTATACCTGCATACCACCAATCCGGAGATCGCCACCAGCGATGGTGTGGCGATGGCATACCGTGCGGGCGCGAGCGTTGGAAATCTGGAATTCATGCAGTTTCATCCTACCACGCTCAACCTTCCGGATGGGCGGTCATTCCTCATTTCGGAAGCGGTACGGGGATATGGCGGCATTCTGGTGACAGAAAGCGGGAAACGTCTCATGGAGACCCATCCCATGAAAGACCTTGCTCCCCGTGATGTTGTAGCCCGGACAATCGACCAATATCTGAAAAGCAGTGGTCAGGGAAATGTCTACCTCGATATCACGAGATTCGACCCGGATTCGACCCGGGCGCGGTTTCCCAATATTCATGAAACCTGTCTGCGGTATGGGATCGATATCACCAGAGACCCCATTCCGGTTGTTCCGGCGGCGCACTATATGTGCGGAGGGGTTGTAACCGATTCCCACGGGAGGACGACCATCTCTAATCTCTATGCTGCGGGTGAAACGGCATTCACCGGCCTGCACGGCGCTAATCGTCTTGCATCGAATTCCCTCCTTGAGGCAGTGGTTATGGCTGACCGCGCTGCGGAAGCTGTGCGGAAAGAAAGGCTGAAACCTGAGAATCTCCCGGAAGTGCCGGATTGGAATGACCGCGGCACATTTGATCCGGAGGAATGGATCATCATTTCGCATGACAGGGAAAATATCAGGCGTCTCATGTGGGACCTGGTGGGGATTGTCAGAAGCGATTTTCGTCTGCGCCGTGCCATGAGCAGGATAGCCACCATAAGGGAAGAAGTCGAGGAATACTACCGCCGCACCCGTCTGTCGCTCGAATTGATCGAACTTCGGAATCTGGCAGTCACAGCCTGGCTGATCGTGGTTTGCGCACGTCACAGAAAAGAATCACGGGGACTGCACTATACTACCGATTATCCTGTGCGTGACGATTTACTCTGGAAACATGATACGGTTATAAGAAATGAAGAGATACTTCTGTAATTATCTCTCGCAAAGTTCGCAAAGTCCGCAAAGAAAGAAGAGACCATGAATGAAAATGAACTGTCAAAACGAATTCTTGATAGTTGTTTTAAAATTCATTCTCTCCTTGGGCCCGGATTACTTGAATCGGTATATGAAGAAGTACTGACGCATGAATTAACGAAAAGCGGTGTAAAGTGCGAACGGCAGAAAGATATTCCGGTACTCTACGATTCGGTTCAACTGGATGTCGGATTTCGGGCGGATATCGTGGTTGAAAATAAAGTAATTATTGAGTTGAAATCAATTGAAACTGTTTTACCGGTTCATAAAAAGCAATTACTTACCTATTTAAAGTTATCTCACATGAAATTGGGGTTGCTGATTAATTTTAACGTTCACAGCATGAAAGATGGAATCGTCAGGATTGTCAATTCTTTATGAATTAATTGTTGATTTGTCTTTCTTTGCGGACTTTGCGAACTTTGCGAGAAAATCCAACCATGAAAATTGATAACAAAATCACTGTTCTCGATTTCGGCGGCCAATACGCTCACCTTATAGCCAAACGGATTCGTCATCTCGGAGTCTATGCGGATATCATGCATCCCGATGTGAGTCTTGCCGAGCTGGGGCGCCCCGGCGGGATCATCCTCTCCGGCGGGCCATCGAGTGTATATGCGGAGAACGCCCCTCCGTTCAACCCGCAGATACTGGAATCCGGCATTCCTATTCTGGGGCTGTGTTATGGTTTCCAACTGATAGCTTATCTCCTTGGGGGAGAGGTGCGAAGGCTGGCGAAAAGGGAGTATGGCAGGGCGGAGCTGGAAGTTTCCGTCGACTCGCCTCTGCTTGAGGGATTGAATACTCGCGAGACAGTGTGGATGAGTCATGGGGATTCGGTGGCAGGCATTCCGGAAGGATATCTGAGTATCGGGCGTACGATGGACTGTCCTTTCGCAGCAGTCAGCAACGAGGCAAAGAAGATATACGGGTTGCAGTTCCATCCCGAGGTCACCGATACCCCTTCGGGCAACCGGATTCTGGAAAATTTCATCCATATCTGCGGCCTTGAGAAAAACTGGTCGATGGAAGGTTATATCGATGAAAAGATTAAGGAAATCCGGAAGAGAGTGGGCAGCCGCAATGTATTTCTCCTCGTGTCGGGCGGGGTTGATTCCACGGTGACATTCACTCTGCTCAACCGTGCGCTCGGCGAGGACAAAGTAATCGGTATCCATATCGATAACGGCTTTATGCGGAAAAATGAAACAATTGCAGTCAAGAAAGCTCTCGACCGTCTTGGATTCCATAATCTTTTTGTGGTAGACCGCACGGAGGATTTTCTTCGGGCGGTTAAGGGATTGACCGATCCTCAGGAAAAGCGGAAGGCAATCGGCGATGAATTTATCTATGTAAAAGACCGGGAAATCTCTGCGCTGCACCTTGATCCAGACCAGTGGCTGCTCGGTCAGGGGACTCTCTACCCGGACATCATCGAATCGGGAGGAACCCGTCACGCCGATGTTATTAAAACACATCATAACCGCACGGACATGATCAAGGAAATGGTCGCGAGAGGACTTGTGATTGAGCCTTTGGATCAGCTTTACAAGGATGAAGTACGTGAAGTGGGCGAGAAACTCGGGCTGCCGCACGATCTGGTATGGCGTCATCCATTCCCGGGGCCGGGGATCGGAGTGCGGGTGCTGTGTGATCGCAGGGTGGGAAGTTCGGAAAATTTCGCAGAAGTCCGTGACAGAGTGAAAGAAAAAGTATGTTCAGCCGGATACGATTCAATAATTCTGCCGGTGCGGAGCGTGGGGGTACAGGGCGATTGTCGTACCTATGCTCATCCCGCAGCGATCGACGGCCCGCTTGATTGGGAAAAACTTGAACTTCTCTCGACCGATATCACCAACGAGATCACCGAAGTGAACCGTGTGGTTTTGAGAATCGGTGGCGAATCGTTCAAACCGCTTGTGAGCAAAGCCGCCACGCTGACACGCGACCGTCTTGATCTCCTTCGTGAGGCTGATTATCAGGCGATGGAGGTGCTCCGCGAACAGGGTATGTATGAAGAAATATTCCAGATGCCGGTGGTTCTCCTTCCCATCTCCTCCGATGGCAAACGGGAAAGCGTAGTCGTACGGCCGCTTCGGTCATCGGACGTTATGACTGCGAAGTTCTACCGTATGCCTGCTGCGGGTGTTGAGGAAATTGCCAGAAGGATTCTTGCGCTTGGAGGGATCGAGTATGTATTTTACGATCTTACCAACAAACCGCCCGGAACGTTCGAGTGGGAATAAGGAGGATGTATGGAAACGATAGTGGATTATGAAAAGAGAGATTTGTTTGTTGAAAGAGTAAACAAACTCATTTCCATGATGCAGGAATGGGTGCAGGATACCGGACTAATAACCGGGATTTCCAATATTGAAATAGAGGAAACTGTCCCAGGGAAATATCCTGTAAATAAACTGGAGATTACAGATCGAGCGAAAATAATATCTGTACAAGTTATACCCGTTGGCGCGTATGTGATTGCAGCAGAGGGGCGTGTTGATATCAAAGGCTACCTTGGAAAAGAAAGCGTGGTGTTTCTCAAATACGGCGGGCCTGTGATTGTTTCCAAAGTTAATAGAGAGGTTAATAAAGTATCGAGTCTTTACGATGGCATTACTACCGAAGGATGGTATTGGATAGAAGATAAGCGGATGAGAAGAGCCTATCTCCTTGACAAAAAGATATTTTTAGAACTTGTAACCAGGGTGAGCGATTATGAGTTCCGTTGATCTCCTCTTACCAATTTGGGAATCCTATCGTTTGTTTAAAGATTCCTCTGTTGTAACGAAGCGGGCGCTGAAGAGAGAATGGGAATCTCCGGAAGAGCAGAAATACTTCTTCGATGGAACCGAATTTCGCAGCGATACAATGTCTGAAGCTGCGGAATCTGTCGATAGAAGTATACAATCGATTGAGGATCTGATGATCTTGTCGTTATATGCGACTTTTGAGCGGTATATCATCGAATGCCTCCAGGAGAAGGGCGAAGCAATTAAAGGCAAGAGCCCCGAGTGGTTGTATGTCAAACTGTATTTACGTTTCGAAAACAGCATCGAAAGAGGAAGTCTCGACGAAGTTTTTTCGTGGTTTAAAAATGCGAAGGTTATTGATGATGAACTTTGTGAGAGTTTAAAAAAAACAAAGACATACCGTGATTGGATCGCTCATAGAAATCCGAAAAGAAAGCCTCAAGAAATAAGTGATCCTGCTACTGTTTATACTATCCTCTCAACAGCGATAGAAAAAATAGATTCAGCTGTTAATATACATTAATACTTCGAGGAAACACTGTATGAATATCGTCGTTTGCATCAAACAGGTTCCTGATACCATGGATGTACGGATAGACCCGAAAACAAACACGTTGATCCGGGATGGCGTGCCCTCGATCCTGAATCCTTTCGATGAATTCGCCATTGAAGAAGGTTTGCGGATACGTGAAAAGCTTGGGGGAAAGGTGACTGCTGTCACCATGGGACCGCCGCAGGCTATGGAGATTCTCAGAACCGCCCTGGCAATGGGAGTGGATACGGTGGTACTGCTCTCCGACAGGGCTTTTGCCGGATCAGATACCCTTG
This sequence comes from Candidatus Latescibacterota bacterium, assembly GCA_041665965.1. GTDB lineage: Bacteria > Latescibacterota > Latescibacteria > Latescibacterales > Latescibacteraceae > JAUYCD01. The sequence continues at coordinate 7,108 of JBAYHX010000050.1, read as the reverse complement.
CGACTTCATACACTCTGTCGCGGGGGATTGAAACAATCGGTGATGTAGATCTGGTAATCACGGGGAAACAGGCTATTGACGGCGACACGGCTCAGGTTGGGCCGGGAATAGCCGCACGCCTGAAATTTACCCAGCTGACCTATGTTTCAAAGGTGGAAAGTGTCGATCCGGTAAATAGAACTATTACGGTAGAACGTCTTCTTGATGACGGCCGGGAGCGTGTTGAAGGGAAGCTTCCTGCTCTCCTGACTGTGGTGAAAGACATCAATGTTCCCCGTCAGCCTTCGATTCTGAAAATAAAAAAAGCACGCAATACCGAAATTCCCGTCTGGAAAGTTCAGGACATCGAAGCAGACTCTCAGATGACCGGGCAGAACGGCTCGCCCACGTGGGTGGAGAAAATCTTTTCTCCCGAACAGAAAGAAGGCGGGGAAATATTTCAGGGTGAATCGGGCGATGTTGCGGGAAAACTTGCTGAACTGTTACTGGAAATGATGGCAAAATAGCGAGGACACATGGGCGTAACAATATTGGTAGATAAATGCATCGGGTGCCGGGCCTGCATTAAAGTATGTCCGTTCGGTGCGCTGGAACTGGTGAACGGCAAAGCTGTATGTCTGGAGTCTTGCAACCTGTGCGGAATTTGTGTGGGTTCCTGCAAGTTCGAGGCCATCGAGGTTCCAGAACGTGATATCTCTCCTGCAATGGATTTGGAAAATTACAGAGGCGTATGGGTCTTTGTTCAGACCGAGGGTGATTCCATTCATCACGTATCGCTCGAACTTGTCGGTGAAGCCCGAAGACTGGCTGATGAACTGGGAACCGAAGTGAGTTGTATGGTAATGAACGGGGGGGCGGAAAAAATAGTTGAAGACCTTTCCCATTATGAAATCAATCGTATCTATACAATCGAAAGCCCGGTTCTCGATCGATATCGCACCATTCCCTTTGTTCAGGCCGCTTCATTATTAATCCGTAGCTTTCGGCCGGAGATAGTTCTGATCGGAGCCACTTCCACCGGAAGGGATTTCGCAGGAGGGCTTGCCACCGAATTGAAGACAGGTCTTACAGCGGACTGTACCAGCATGGATGTGGAGGTTTCAACCCGCAGTCTTTTACAGACCCGTCCCGCATTCGGGGGAAACATCATGGCCACTATCAAATCCTCCCGCCACCGGCCCCAGATGGCGACTGTGCGGCCAAAGGTTTTCCCCATGCCGCTCAAAGGGGAAAAACGCCCGGTCAAAGTAATAAAGGTCAACGGGAATCTTTCTGAAAAAGACCAGAAAACCCGTATCCTTGAGTGGATTCCCCTGCGGGAGGGAGTAAATCTCGCCGATGCGAATATCATTGTCTCCGGAGGAAGGGGAATGGGAAAACACGAGAATTTCGCAGTTCTCCAGGAACTGGCGGATCTTCTCGGAGGAGCCTTGGGCGCTTCACGGGCGGTTGTTGATGCCGGCTGGATTGATTATTCCCACCAGGTCGGTCAGACAGGACGGACGGTTCGTCCCCATATCTATATCGCCTGCGGAATATCAGGCGCTGTGCAGCATCTGGCCGGGATGAAAACATCCGATGTCATCATCGCCATCAATCGCGACCCCTCTGCGCCCATCTTTTCTGTTGCGACATATGGGTATGTCGGCGATGTGATGGATATTGTTCCAAAGATGATAAACGAATTGAAAATCCGTATGGGCAGGAGATAAGTAGTTAGCCCGATCTATTCATAAACTCAAGGGTAAAATCCCCCCGCCGTTTCACGGCGACCCCCTGCTAAGGGGGTTGAACAAAGAAGAAAAAAGACAGCCTCGTACATAATTCTCCCCTTAATAAGGGGAGATGCCGACAGGCAGTGGGGATTTCTGACTCAATGATTGTGATGAATATTTTTTATGAATTATCAGGGCTAAACCATTTCAGGCGGTTTTACGAGAATTTCTCTCTAGAGCAACACAATGATTTCAAATACTGAACATGTTAGCCGGAAACCTGTTTAAAAAATAAGCAAATGAAATGTGTTTTTGTTAGTATGTGATTTTTGTCTTTATAAACATTTTCAGTAATAATTGATAAATCACGCCAGTTTCAAATAATGAGACTTTTAAAATCAATCACCCGACATGTTTGGCATAATATTCCCATATTCAAAAACAGATAAATGACTGAGCTAATTGCAAAAGTTTTTTTTTGAAGGCAGCCCCTTTTCTGTCCTCCGGACATCCTTCCCCCGGAGGGGGCAGGAAAAGACTGTGGAGCAACAACTTCCCTTGCCCTCTTTGGGGGAAAGGGATTGAGGGTTAGGGGGCTGAAGTAATAAAACTTATCATTTTTTCGTTTCCAAAACGACTTTTGCAATTAGCTCGACTATCAATTTGATTAATAATGTGTTTTTAACGAATGATTTGGGGATATTGTGATAAACTCCGGTGATACAGCATTCGTCCTCATTGCAGCGGCAATGGTGCTCCTGATGACTCCCGGCCTTGCTTTCTTTTATGGAGGTATGGTCCGGCGTAAAAATGTGCTTTCTACTTTGATGCAGTGTTTTATCATCATTTGCATTGTCGGGCTCCAATGGGAATTGTTTGGCTACTCAATCGCTTTCGGTCCTGATGCATGGGGAGGATTCTTTGGAACATTAAACTGGGCGGGTCTTCAATCTGTGGGAACAGCCCCGAATCCCGATTATTCAAACACGATACCCCAACTCGCTTTCATGATTTTCCAGGCAATGTTTGCTATAATAACCCCTGCTCTTATTATTGGTTCTTTCGCAGAAAGAATAAAATTCTCTGGCATGATTATTTTTACATTAATTTGGACAACATTTGTCTATGACCCTATAGCTCATTGGGTATGGGGAATGGGAGGCTGGTTGCGTGCTATGGGCGGGCTCGATTTTGCCGGAGGAATAGTGGTTCATATCAGTTCGGGATTTTCCGCTCTTGTGATGGCCATTTTAATTGGAAAAAGAAACGGATATGAACGTGTGGCATTTTCGCCGCACAATCTGTCACTAACTGTGCTGGGAAGCGGACTTTTATGGTTTGGATGGTTCGGGTTCAATGCAGGCAGCGCTCTTGCAGCGAACGGTCTGGCAGCGAATGCCTTTGTTACAACCAATACAGCTGCAGTGTCCGCAGGTCTCACCTGGATAATTATAGACTGGCTGTTCAATAATTCTCCCACTGTCCTTGGAGCTATGACAGGCGCAGTGGCCGGGCTCGCTACTGTAACACCGGCATGTGGATTTGTATCTCCAATGTCTTCTCTTATCATCGGAGTAATGGCAGGTATAATCTGTTACCTGTTCGTCATGAAGATTAAGCCAAAAGCCGGTTATGATGATTCGCTTGATGCGTTTGGCGTTCACGGTATCGGGGGTCTTACTGGGGTGCTTGCGACCGGGCTCTTCGCTCAGGTGTCTATTAACGAGGCAGGAGCTAACGGCCTTTTTTTTGGTAATGCAAGGTTATTCCTGATTCAAGGCTTTTGTGCGGTTATCTGCATTTTCTATTCGATTTTAATGACATTTGTGATTTATAAAATCGTTGATAGGTTTGTTGGTATGCGGGTTTCACGGAATGATGAAATCATAGGGCTGGATCTGACCCAGCATAAAGAGCAATCTTATACGATCATCGATTGATTAAAGTGGAGTTAACATGAAATATATAATAGCGGTTATTCAGCCATATAAACTGGAGGATGTAAAACGTGAGCTTGAGGAGGTTGAGGTTCATCTCATGACAGTTTCCAGTGTGCTTGGATGCGGCCGTCAAAAAGGATTGACTGAGATATATCGGGGCACTAAGGAGATAGGTAATCTCCTTAAGAAAGTCAAGCTGGAAATTGCTGTGAATGAAAGTTTCGTTCAACCCGCAGTTGATGCCATCACCCGTGGCGCACAGACAGGTAATATTGGCGACGGGAAAATATTTGTCCTCGATCTTCAAGAATGCGTTCGCATCAGGACAGGGGAGACAGGCAGTTATGCTATCGGGTAAATAAAGTAACTTTAGACGAAAGTGAAGATAAAAATATGTCCAAAATATACATAATTGACGTTACCAATAGAGACGGTGTACAGACTTCAAGAATCTGCCTTTCAAAACTTCAGAAGACAATGATTAATTTCTTTCTGAATAAAATGGGAATTTACCAGAGCGAGTTTGGTTTTCCCGGAACATATCATGAGACAAATTACCTTAATGCAAATATTGAACTGTCAGATAGGGGAATATTATCGCCGATAATTCTGGGAGGATGGATTAGAGCGCTCCCCGAGGATTTGAAAAAAGCGGTTAAATTAACCAATGTTCAACACCTGAACATATCTAATTCAACATCTGAGCAGATGATTCGAGGAAAATACCGCGGGAAGTTTTTTAAAGAAAATATAATTTCGACAATGGAAGAAACCGTCGATTTAGCGAAAGAAGAGGGAATAAAAACCATAGGCGTTAATGCTGAAGATGCCTCCCGAACTGAACTGGACTATCTTATCGAGTATGCCAAAAAAGCTAAAGAACGCGGTGCGGATAGAATACGTTATTGCGATACATTGGGATATGATGATCCATTTACGATATATGAACGAGTTCATGCATTGGCCAAAGAGGTTGGAATTCCCATTGAATTGCATTGTCATAATGATTTGGGGATGGTTGTCGGTGTTTCCCTGGCAGGGGCAAAAGCCGCGGTTGATGCAGGAGTTGATGCCTATATAAATACAACAATTAACGGGCTGGGTGAGCGGGCAGGAAATGCGGATTTGATCTCAATTATTCTGGCAATAAAATATTCGAGCGGATTTAAAGGTAAATATTTTATTGATGAGCGGGTCGATTTGTCAAAAGCATGGAAAATTGCCCAATATGCTTCTTATGCGTTCGGTAATCCGATTCCAATAAATCAGCCGGGTGTTGGATCAAATGCTTTTGCACATGAATCAGGCATACATGCTGACGGTGCTTTGAAAGACAGAAGAAATTATGAACTGTACGACTTTGAAGAACTAGGGAGGGGAAAACCGGAAGTCGTTGAGACAGGCCGTAAGATTACTGTCGGGGAATATTCGGGAATAAAAGGGTTTAGAAATGTTTTTGATAAACTTGAGATCGAATTCAAAGATGATAAAGAAACGCGTAAAATATTAGAACTCGTAAGATATGCCAATGTACATAATCAGAAGCCTCTTGTCGAAGATGAATTGAAGTTTATTGCACGATATCCTGAAGTGGTCAAGAGACTATTCAAAATGGAAGTTCCTGAAATGTAATTGGGATAATTGAGATGATTATTAAATAAAAGCGTTCATATAGTATTTATTAACAACTTATCGGTGAAGGCGGCGGAAAATAGTCCTAATATTCACTAGTGCGTGAGTATAGTGTTGATATTAAGAACTTGTCCGTAAATAAGAAATTTGCTGTTTGCTCCTACTCAATACCCCCTATCCCTCGATCCCTTTCCCCCATAAATGGGGGCAGGGGAAGTTTCAATACCACATGATTATCCCTGCCCACCGCAAGGGGGGAAGGTGGCCTGAAAGGCCAGAAGGGGGCAGCATTAAAACGCTTAATCCTTATTTACGGACAAGTTCTAAGTATCAATAGATGCAATTAATATGTTATTATGTACATTATTATATTGATATTTTATCCAAATATCTACTCCATTAACTACCCCCCAACACACATATACACCACTAATCAATCTCTATAGATTTGGGCTTATTGATCCCGATTGTTTTGACGGGATACAATCAAACATATGAATTGAGAAATTCAGTTTTTGATAAAAAGAATAACCTTGACAAAAGAAGTACTGACTGATAAATTTATACATAGAAGTGTTATGTATTGGAGCGTATATGGAACTATCTAAAGACCTTGTAGCGGCATCAGCGACACCTCTTGTACTTTCAATTCTCAAAGAAGGGGACAGTTACGGCTATGCCATCATAAAAAGGGTAAAGGAGCTTTCTGGAGAAGAGATGAACTGGACAGATGGAATGCTCTATCCAGTCCTCCACAGGCTGGAAAAGCAGGGTTATATCCGTTCATATTGGCAAAAGTCTCAAAGCGGCAGAAGACGGAAATACTATTCTTTGACCTGTGAAGGCAGTGATAATCTGGAAAACTTCAAATCTCAATGGCGGCTTGTCAATAAAACCTTGGACAAGACATGGAAACAGGTTTTGCGGATACAATTGGAAGGAGTGTATTGAAAATGGATGGGAACTTATCGATGATCGATAAAAAGATTCGTGAATGGAGGGATTATTGCCTTTGTTCAGGGTGTATCGGCGATTCGGATATTGATGAGCTTGAGGATCATCTCAGGGAAGAAATTGCTTCTCTCATACAGAAAAGTCTTTCGCAGGAAGAGGCATTTCTCATCGCTGTCAGGCGTATTGGGAATCCTCCGTCACTATCAAAAGAATTTCGTAAAATAAACACACACGATCTCTGGAAAAAACTTTTCTCTGAACCTGCGGACATCGAGGAACGCCGAAAGAATACACGAGATGTAATCCTTATTGTCGTCCTCGCAATTTCTGCGGGACTTTTAACGGAATTGACCAGACTCTTCGGGATAGGTTTTGAGGAAGACTCTATTTTCTACCTCAAAAATGCAAGCTTTTTTGTTCTGCCTTTTATTACGATTTTTTTTATCCGGGAAAGAAAAATTCCCCTTCCGGCTTTCTTGACTATCGTTCTGACCTTTTCCCTCTCCTTTCTGATTATCAACCTCTATCCTTTTTTTTCGGAAGAAAGCCACACATTATTTCTGAGTACAGTTCATCTTCCGCTCTGTCTCTGGTTCTTTGCAGGAATCGCCTACACGGGGAGTGAATGGAGGGATGTCTCCCGGACGATGGATTTTCTGCGCTTCAGCGGTGAGGTCTTTATCTATACTACGCTCCTGTTTTGCGGAATTTTTGTCATAAGCGGTCTGAATATGCTTCTTTTCCAATCCATCGGCATAAACGCCGAACAATATGTCGTTGAACATTTTGCAGTTCCTGTAGCCGCTGCGTCACCGGTCATCGCCGCCTATCTTGTTGCTCAGAAAAAAAGCGTTGTTGAGAATTTCG
>JBAYHX010000049.1:0-12781 GCA_041665965.1 Candidatus Latescibacterota bacterium | reverse complement strand
CCATTATCTGCGCCTGAATTGTCACATCGAGCGCTGTGGTCGGCTCATCGGCGATGAGAAGATCTGGGTTGCAGGAAAGCGCCATGGCTATCATTACGCGCTGCCTCATCCCGCCGGAAAGCTGGTGCGGGTAGTCGGCTATTCGGTGCTCCGGATCGGCGATTCCGACAAGTTTCAGCATTTCCACCGTACGGTTTATCGCTTCTTTCTGGCCCACATTCTGGTGAAGTCGCACCGCTTCTATGATCTGAGAACCGATGGTGAATACAGGATTGAGCGATGTCATCGGCTCCTGGAAAATCATTGCGATATCGTTGCCCCTGACATGGCGCATCTCAGACTCGGAAAGCGCAAGAAGGTCCTGTCCCCTGAAAAGAATATTTCCCTGTACGATTTTCCCCGGTGGCGACTGTATCAAACGAAGGATAGAAAGCGAGGTTACACTTTTCCCGCAGCCGCTCTCCCCTACAAGACCCAGCATCTCACCTTTATCGATATAAAAGGAAACGTCATCGACCGCTTTGGCGATTCCCATTTCCATAAAAAACCAGGTGCTGAGACCATTGATTTCGAGGAGATGTTCGGACATTGAAGTTCCTTACGGTTTAATAAGATTATCCGGCAAAAATGTTACAACCTCACCCGGCCTTTGGCCACCCTCTCCTAAACAGGAAAGGGTTATACTATGGCCCGCTGTGAGTTACTGCCTCTCCTGAACAGGAAAGGAGAACAAGAGATGAGGTAAAATATCATTATCATAATTTCATATTTCATATTTCATACTTCAGATTTCAGATTCTTCTTTACTTGATCTTCCTCGGATCGAGAGCGTCACGGAGACCATCGCCAAGAAAATTGAATGCCAGCACAGTCAGAAATATCGCATATCCGGGCGCCAGTATCCAGGGAAAAGAAGTCAGCACCCGGACACTCTGGGCTTGGTTGAGCATATTTCCCCAACTGGCGGTAGGCTGGGCTATTCCAACTCCGAGAAACGATAACGCCACCTCTCCGAGGATGTATCCCGGAATCGATATTGTTGCAGCAACAATAACGAACGACAGCGTATTGGGAAGAATATGCCGAACGATGATGCGCAGGTGGCCGAATCCCAATGCCCGCGCCGCGGTAACATAATCATTTTCTTTGATCGAAAGCACCATCCCGCGAATGATACGTGACATTCCTGCCCACCCGATGAACGAGAGAATGATCACCATTATCAGATACATATCATCCGATTTGATATTTATGGGGAAAGATGCTCTCAGCGCAAGAATAAGATACAGCGCGGGCACAGACATGACAAGCTCGGTTGAACGCATGATAAGCGTGTCGGTAATCCCTCCGAAATATCCGGAAATCCCCCCGATAAGCATTCCAAAGGTGAACGACAGCAGTATGCCCACCAGTCCGATGGAGAGAGAGATTCTGCCTCCGAACAAAAGACGGGAAAAAACATCGCGTCCAAATTGATCCGTTCCCATGAGAAAGATACGTCCATCACTCTCCACGCCAAACAGGTGACGGTTCAATGGCAATAACCCGAAGAAACGGTATGACTCCCCTTTGGGGAAAAGATGAATCGGATATATTTTCGTGGTATCATCGGCATAACGAGTCCATTTCCTGTCAGCCAGAACTTTTCCGTATACGAAAGGCACAAGGTGAAATTTTCCTGAGGAGTCAATAAAGTGAATCCCTGTAGCCGGACAGTTATAGAGGCTTCGGTTCTGGGTTTCCATGCCATAGGGAGCAAAAAAATCCGCAAGAATTGCCAGGGTGTAGAAAAGGATGAGAATTCCCCCACCCAGCATGGCGATACGATTGCGGCGTAGATGACGCCAGAACAGCGCCCACGGCGAGTTGGAAAACGTCTTATTCATACCGTATCCTCGGGTCGGAAAGAGCCAGCATGATATCGGCGGCAAGATTGCCCAGAATCAGCATGACAGACGCCATGAGGAGAGACCCCATCACCAGATAGAGATCACGGGCAAAGAGAGCATCCAGTGTCAGCCTGCCCAGACCGGGCCAGTTCATTATTACCTCGACCAGGAAAGCGCCCGAAAGAAGATCCGCAAGGGTGAACCCGAACAACGTGATGAGCGGATTTATCGCATTACGGAGGGCATGTTTATAGGTCACTACACGCTCGCTCAAGCCTTTTGCACGTGCTGTCTGGATATAATCCTGACGAAGGGTATCGAGGAGATTTGCGCGCATCTGACGCATCCTTCCGGCCAGTGATATGCTTCCAAGTACGATAGTTGGAAGGATAAGATGGTGAAGGAGATCGAGTATCTGGCCGCCGTAGGACATATATTCGAAATCTATCGATTTCATACCGCCAACCGGAAAAAGACCGGTTTTTGCTGCAAAAAGTACCATGAGCAGTGCAAAAAACACTTCCGGTATGGAAAGCCCGATAAACGATACGAATGAAGCCGACCGGTCTACCCATGTATTTTGCCGAACCGCACTGACAATCCCGAGAGGGATGGACAATCCCCAGGCAAAAAGGGCTGCTGAAAGGGCAAGGATAAGAGTATTGAGCATCTTTGCCTTGATCAGGGTAAAAACAGCAATCTGGTTGGCGAATGAATATCCGAAATCGAGATGGATGGCATTCCAGAGCCATTTTACATACTGAATGTACCATGGCTGGTCAAGACCGAATTTCAACCGCATGGCTGTAATGGTCTCGGCCTTAATCTGAGGATTCTGAGACATGGTGGTCAGGTAGTCGCCCGGCGCCATGCTGATAATCATAAAGCTGAAAAAGGTGATCCCCAAAAGAAGCGGTATCATATGGAGAAATCGTTTAAGTATAAATGTTTTCAAAGATTCTGTCCTATGAACGACGACTTTAATAATTGCCCATGTTTGAGTGTTTATAACCTAAAAATATGATTCCCCAAATGGAATTCTAAAAATCTTCCCAAATAAAAATCGATGTAGATTTTTATCATGGGATCAAGATGCAAAGGGCTCTTCGACAAGCTCAGCGTCCTTTTATTGGCTCAGTGTTTTTTACAAGCTCAAAATCCTTTTGCAAGTTCAGTGACTATTTATTGTTTACAGTCCATCAACAGATTAAGATTCGGCTCATCGGGCACTGAGCTTGTCGAAGTGCCCGTGTTGACTTTATTTGATCCACACTTCTTCGATGTTCCAGAGAAGACGGTGTTCCAGAATGGTTGGAGTCAGGTTCTGGAATTTATTTCTTGCCGCCACGAAAACCTGAGGAGTTATCAGATAAATATACGGCGCCTCATCAGAAATGATATACTGAATCTGGTCAAAATACTCTTTCCTTTTCGCTCTGTCAAGCGTGGTCATCTGCAGGTTCATGAGCTTGTCTATCTGCGCTTCCCATTCTGTGGAAGGTTCCTTCTGATTGGGGTACCACTGGTGCATACGTCCGCTGGAAAGCCAGATATGAGTGCCGCTCGAAGGATCGGGATCACCTCCGCCGACTCCAAGAAGGCAGCACTCGTACGTGTATTCGTTATCGATTTTTACTACCAGCGTATTGAACTCTATCGGAGTAAAATTCATTTTCACCCCGATTTTCGTAAGATCGGCCTTGATGATATTCCCCATAAGTTCACGGAGATCATTCCCGGTATTCGTTATCATGGTGAATTCCACCGGATGACCTTCCTTATCCTCACGGATCCCGTCGCCGTTACGGTCGACAAGTCCCATTTCGTCAAGGTATGCCCTGGATTTGTCAAGGTTGTATTCATATTTCACACAGTTGGGGTTAAACCAGAATTTATTCGAAAGCGTCTCGGGACCATACTGCGGCTGCGCTAAGCCATCGAACACGGTGCGGGCTATTCCATCGCGGTCAACTGCATACGCCATTGCCTTACGCCAGCGGATATCCTGAAACCATTTCAGCTTGTAACGATCCACATAAGGTTTGCCGTCAGGGGAACTCCCCGGATTGAGATTGAACCAGAAAAACTGCTGCCCCATCCCAGGGCCGAGATTGATTATACGGTAATCGTACTTTTTGGCATCACGGTCGAGAACCGGAACATCGGAAGGTTTGACGCTGTCCATCATATCAAGGTTCCCGGTCTGGAAGTTGAGCATCATTGTCTCCATGCTCCGCATACTCACAAAAATTATCCGTTCGATATACGGCAGACGGTTGCCATTGTGATCGATACGCCAGTAGCTTGGATTTCGCCTCAGGACAGTTTTGACTCCGGCCTCATATTTTTCAAGGAGATATGGCCCGCAGCCGACAATCTTTTCCGGGGATGTCGCAACCCCGTATGCAGAATCGAACTTTCCCTTTTCCAAATCGGATTCCAGCACATGCTTTGGAAGAACCGGTACTCCGCCCGCCCAAAGGAGAAAAGGAGCAAAAGGAGAAGGAATGGTAACTTTGAAAGTAAACGAATCCACCGCCGCGTACTTGAACGATTCCCCGTTTACCCTCATGATATCGTTCAGACTGTTCTGGACTTTTGGATTATAGATGGCGTCATAGGTGAATTTTACATCGTAGGCGGTAACAGGAACCCCGTCACTCCAGAGAACACCGCGTCTCATGTGGAATGTCAATGACAGATTATCCGGTGAGAATTCCCATCTACAGGCAAGACCCGGCGTAATATCCTGTGTTATATTGTCCATATTTACAAGCGAGGAAAACATTCGGCCTATGACATCTCTGCTGGAGCTTTCCGAGGAAACAATCGGATTGAATGTTTTCGGGTCTCCGAGAGCTCCCAGAAGTACCCTCCCGCCATACCTGCCGGGAACACATTTCGAAGTATCGGCGTCAACCGGAACGGGAGTGGTAATATGGAACCGCGGACTGTCCTTTGCATGTTCGAACGCTCCGGAAAGCACCAGTATATATACCGAAATAATCCCGACAAGAATGAGAAAAAGACGCTTCATTCTGCTATTTTATATACCTTTCATTTTGTGACAATCCACTCTTGATGTCCATGGCTTTTGCCTCATATCCCGGCCTTCCCATAAGCGCAAATGCGGCCACTTTGCCTTCTTCGACACCCGGCTGATCAAATGGATCTATAGAATACAAACCGCCAGAAAAAGCAGTCGCCGTTTCGAGGGAGTAGATGAACTGCCCGACAGTATGAGGTGAAATTTTCGGGAATGTGATGGTCATATTCGGCCGTTGATTTTTGGTGAGCGCATATACTGTTCCCTGACGTTCCGCTTCCATCAGTTCGGACATCTTTCTCCCGCCGAGATAATCTAATGAAGAAAACCCGTTATACGCCGGTTCCATCGGCAGACTATGTTCGAAATTCTCGACCCGAATGATCGTGAATACCTTATCGAACGGCCCTTCCACATAAAGCTGTACCTGTGAATGCTGATCGGTCACTCCAAGCGCTTTGACCGGTGTCTGCCCGGTAAATATTTCTTTTCCGGTAAGGTCTTTCTTTTTGCCAAGGCTCTCGGCCCAGAGCTGGCGGTACCAGTCCGCTAGGCCATAGAGCCTTGATGAATAAGGCATCATTACCGATATCCGTTTCCCCTTTTCACGGTCGAGGAGGTACTGGTAAAGCGCATAGAGATATGCGGGATTATCCATGACCGAACATTTCCCCAGACGGTTATCCATCGTTGCCGCTCCATCTAAAAGCTCCCGGACATCGATACCGGCGCAGGCGGCAGGGAGAAGCCCTACAGGGGAAAATACGGAGAACCTTCCTCCTACTCCTTCCGGAACCGGGAAGGAAACTATTTTTTCCTCATCGGCAATTTTCCGTAAATCACCTTTATGCTGATCAGTGGTAATGACGATATGATCCCGCCAGGAGTTTCCCACTTTTTTTTTCAGGATATCTCTTACCATGAGAAATGTTCCCATGGTTTCTGCGGTGGAACCGGATTTTGTTATAATATTGTAAAGAGTCTTCCGTGGATCGCAGACATCGAACATTCCCTGTATAAAATCCGGATCGATATTATCTGCGAAAAACATTCTCATCCCGTGTCCGTCCCGGCCGGGCGAGATATTGTGGAAGGGGTGGCAGAGTGAAGCAACCAGCGCCTGCGCACCTAAAGCCGAACCGCCGATACCTGCGTTGACAAAATTTTCGAACCGCCCCATTGCTATTCTGGCAAAATCACGGATTCCCTGCACATCCGCATAGGGTAGTTCCATAAAAGCAATGTTTCCGCTGTTACGGCGGCTCAAAAGATCGGTGTGTATCGAAACAGCTTTATTTTTCAGTGAATCGATAAGACTGTCTGAAATACCGTGTTCACCGACAGAATTTTCCGTTACATTCGTGAAATCAAAAGTAAGTTTGTTATTCATAGCCCAAAATCCATCCTTTCGAGCTATACCGTTCATTCATGGAACGGCGGGTGTACTCCATCTCCCGGTTTGAGGGATATTCCTTCCGAACAGTACCCCCGACTACCGCCGCAAATGATTCGTATAACGAGGTTTTCAAAGATTCTGTATCCACCGGACAGCCGGTTGCATCGCACAGGGAGATGGATTTTCGATTCATCAGATTTGCAAGCCGGTCTCTGTCGTGACATTCCTTCACATAGTCCGCGATCCGTTCATGACCTGAACCGGTCAGTATGGACCCGTGCTGGAGAAATACATTCCGAAAGCGCCTTTGCGCACTGCCGATAACTTTTCTCCCCCGGCAGGTAATCTCGAATCGTGAGGTGCTGAGAAAACACGGCAAAGAGCGGGAAATCCTTTCCCCTTCCCTTTCGGAAAGAGTTCCCCTTTCCAGGTCTACTGCGGCGCCACAGGTGCGAAGGGCATCCAGGAGTATTTCGCCGATTTTTCGATATGAGTCGCTGAGATTCCCCCCAAACCGAGGATCGCGAATATATCCGACCACTGAATATGCTATTTCACGGTCATGAAAAACAGCCCGTCCCCCGGTCAGCCGTCTTGTAACAACAATTCCATCCCGGACGCATCTGTCGTAGTCGAGAATATCGCCTGCTTTTTGTGAATGCCCGATAGTAATTCCTTCCGGCTTCCATTCATAAAGACGGAATGTGGGGAGAGAGTTTCCTCCGGCCACTTCCTCGACAACAGCCTCGTCCATCGCCATATTAAAAAAGGCGCTTTCTTTACCAGTATCCATAAAGCGCCACTTTGCAAAACAAGGATGAAGGATCATGGGAGAAGGATGCAAAAAGCTATAAGATTCATCTGCCGTGACATTCATTATTTTTGATTCGGCCATTTTCAATTTATCCGCATGCACCGAGTACCTGCGGCCCCCTGTGTCCTTGGATATTCCCCGGAAAGGGTAAGGAAGGGTTTCATCGTTCCCGCAAAGAGGCAAAGACTGATAGGGATAGGGGGCTGTGTTAAATGCCTGCTTCTTTATACGGCTTTAGCAGAAAGCCTTTCATACACAAGGTTTCTCAGATAAAACTTATTGCGCATGGTGCTAATTTAAACGAATTCTAATATTGTTTCAACAGTTCAAGGCCGATTATCTGACGCATGATCTGGTTTGTTCCTTCATATATCTGAGTGATTTTTGCATCCCGCATCATTTTTTCAACAGGATATTCTTTCATGTAACCACTGCCGCCCATAAGCTGTACTGCGTCAGTTGTGACCTGCATGGCTGTATCGGAGGCGACAAGTTTACACATGGCAGCTGCGGCGCTTATATCCTTCGCTCCAGAATCGATCATACGCGCGGTCGAATAAATAATTGCGCGTGATGTCTCTATTTTCGCGGCCATATCAGCAAGCATAAACTGCACACCCTGGAACGAGCTGACCGGTTTGCCGAACTGTTCGCGCTGTTTCAAAAAAACAATGGCCTCTTCGAGTGCGCCCTGGGCGATTCCCAGCGCTTGTGCTCCTATGCCCGGACGTGATTTATCGAATGTTTTCATTGCGACAATAAATCCAAGACCTTCACGGCCGATGAGGTTTTCTCTGGGTACCCGGCAATCCTGAAAAACAAGTTCACTGGTCGCTGAAGCCCTGATTCCCATTTTGTTCTCTTTTTTACCGAATGTAAAGCCCGGTGTGCCTTTTTCTACAACAAAAGCAGTAGAGCCGCGCGTCCCCTTGGACTTGTCGGTCATGGTTATTACAGAATAAATCTCTGCCTCGCCGCCATTGGTAATCCACTGTTTCGTGCCGTTCAGGATATAATGGTCGCCGTCACGGACAGCGGTTGTTTCTATACTGCCTGCATCGGAACCGGCATTAGCTTCTGTGAGACCGAATCCGGCAAGCTTCCTGCCTGCTGCGATATCGGGCAAAAACCTCTTTTTCAATTCTTCCGAGCCATGGAGCAGAATAGGATACGTTCCAAGAGCTGTCGCGCCAAATGAAAGCGCTATGCCGGCGCAGCCCCGGGAGAGTTCCTCCATCGCAATTGACATTTCAAGGACTCCACCGCCAAATCCTCCATACTCTTCCGGAATGTACAGACCAAAAATATCTGCCTGGCGTAATATTTCCACAATATCCCAGGGGAATGTTCCTTCTTCATCATGTTTGGCTCTGACCGGTTTTATATGGTTTTCAGCAATCTCACGGCATGTATCGCGAATCATCCTCTGGTCTTCAGTCAACTGATAATCAATCATCCATTCCTCTCTCTCGTGCCAGATGTTAAATTTCGGCACTGGAAACCTGGGTCACCTGAAAATATACTTCCCATCATATACTTTATATATACACCAAATTACAACCATTCATCAGGTACAAAAAAGCATTGCATCTTCGGGTTATCAGCCTTTTCGTTTATGTATTCTGGCCAGACCTTCTTTCGCCGCTGACTGTTGGGCGGCTTTCTTGTTTTTACCTTTTCCAACACCAAGGGATTCGCCACGGACAAAGACTTCGACAGTAAAAACCTTGTCATGATCCGGGCCTTCCTCTGAAATGGTCTGATATGTCGGATGGCCGAGCTTCTCTGCCTGTGTCATCTCTAATAGTATGCTTTTATAATTTTTTTGTTCGTCTCCAAGCATAACCGACTGATTTTTCAGTATGGTTCTGTAAATAAAATCCTTAGCCGCCTCAAGACCTCCATCAAGGTAAATTCCGCCAATTATGGCTTCATATGTATCGGCGACTATCGATGTTCTTTCACGGCCGCCGGCATCCTCTTCCGAATTACTGAGAAGGATAAAGTTTTCCAGACCGACATTGCGGGCGGCAATAGCAGCAGAAGTTTTACTTACCAAAATACTTTTCAGCTTGGTAAGGTCGCCTTCCTGGAACGTGGGATTTTCCATAAAGATATTATGCGATACGATCATATTGAGGACGGAATCGCCTAAAAATTCCAGACGTTCGTTGGAAAGATTGATGTTTCCGTCCCTTGCCTGCGAATATGACCGGTGTTTCAGGCTTCGAAAAAGGATAAATGGATCCTTGAATTGGTATCCAAGGGCATTCTCAACTTTTTCGATTTCAAATGGTGGTTTGTCCCCTTGAAAGGAGCGAACAGCGTATCGTATTAGTTTCCCAAACCACCGAAAAACATTCATACATCACTCATCATAAAATTTCTTTACAGCCAAAGTCGCATTATGCCCGCCAAAACCAAAGGAGTTGGAAATTGCAAAATCGACTTTTCTTTCAAAAGCAACATTCGGTGTACAATTCAAATCGCATTCAGGATCAGAATTCTCAAAATTGATTGTCGGCGGTATAATGTCATTCATCACCGCCAGTATCGTTGCTACTAATTCTACCGAACCGGCGCCTCCCAGAAGATGCCCGGTCATCGATTTTGTGGATGATATATTTATATCATATGCACCGCGCCCGAATGCCCTTTTAATTGCATTCGTTTCAGCAATATCACCGGCCTGAGTTGATGTGCCATGACAATTGATATAATCCACATCTTCTTTTTTCATGCCGGATTTTTCAACCGCAAGTTCCATGGCACGGGCAGAGCCTTCGCCATCGGGCAATGGAGCGGTTATATGGTAAGCATCCGCTGTAAATCCGGCGCCCGTGAATTCAGCGAAAATACGCGCTCCACGGTTGCGTGCATGTTCAAGTTCCTCAAGAACAATGGCAGCGCCGCCCTCACCCATAACAAAACCATCACGATCACGATCGAACGGCCGTGACGCTTTCTCCGGTTCATCATTACGACGGGAGAGAGCTTTTATGTTTATGAAACCTGCAATCGAGCTTGGGGAAATCGAACCTTCGGCTCCACCGGTTACCATAACATCCGCATCTCCGCGAAGAATTTCATGATACGCTGTCCCTATCGCATGTGCACCTGAAGCGCAGGCGGATACAGTCGCATAATTCGGACCTCTCAGTCCAAACATCATTGCAATATGCCCTGCCGCGATATCACTGATCATCCCCGGTATATAAAAGGGAGAGACACGCGAAGGCCCCTTATTGATGAGAATCGCAACCTGTTCCTCAAGAACATTTATTCCCCCGATTCCTGAACCGAAAATTACCCCGGCACGGAACGGGTCCTCGTTCTCAATGGAAAATCCGCTCTGCTTTATCGCCTCATGAGCTGTACAGATGGCATACTGACTGAAAAGATCTATGCGCTTTGCTTCATGAGCATCAATAATGGGTTCAGTCGTGAAATTTTTAACCTCGCCGGCAATACACGTTTTATAATTGGAAGCATCAAACCGTGTGATTGTTCCAATTCCGCTCTTACCAAGTTTCAGAGCACTCCAGAATTCTTCGAGGTTGTTCCCGATTGGGCTGATTACTCCCATACCGGTAATTACAACTCGTCTATTACTTCCCATAACACTTCCTGACCGTTTTCTGTTATTGAGTATTCATGTAACTGTTAACTGTTGGAAAAACCGGACAGCAGTTGCATGTATTATTCGGTTACCTTGTCTTTCAGATAACTGATAACATCCTGTACTGTACGCATCTTCAGGGCATCGTCATCCGAAATTTCAAGATCGAATTCCTCTTCGAAAGCCATAACAAGTTCTACTGTATCCAAAGAATCCGCACCAAGATCATCAATAAAAGAAGAATCGTTATTTACTTTACTTGCCTCGACTCCCAACTGGGAAATAACAAGGTCCTTAACTCTCTGTTCCAAACTCATTGCAGTACCTCCTGTTAAAAAGTTAGTTCTTACTATGATTTAATAACTTGCAGTTTCATCCTGATTAATTCGTTATAATGTAAATTTCTTTATATTCAAACCATTTACATCGCCATTCCGCCATCCACCGATAGAACCTGGCCGGTAATATATGAGGCATCGGGAGAGGCAAGAAACGCAGCCGCTGCGGCGACATCCGAAGCCGTACCCGGTTTTTTCAAGGGAATAACGGTTAAAAAAGCCTGTTTTGCTTCGTCTGAAAGGCGATCGGTCATTTCGGTCTGGATAAATCCCGGGGCAATTGCATTAACGGTAATTCCCCTTGAGGCGAATTCCTTTGCCATCGTTTTTGTCAGACCGATTATTCCTGCTTTGGAAGCCGAATAATTTGCCTGCCCTACATTGCCCATTATTCCAACCACCGAGGCGATATTGATGATAACTCCGCTCCGTGCTTTCATCATATGACGAATCACCCCTTTGGAGACAATGAATGTTCCGGTATGATTTACTGAAAGCACAAGATCCCAGTCTTCTTTTTTCATGCGAATCATAAGATTGTCACGGGTGATCCCGGCATTATTAACCAGGATGTCAATTTTCCCAAAATCCGCCATGACCGAATCGACAGCGGCATCAACCGTTGCCTCATCGGATACATTCATGAAATAAGTTTTTACCGTTCCACCGTCTTTTGCAAGCTCCTCGGCGGCAGTATTTGCAAGAGGTATATTCATATCGCACAGGGCAATAGACGCTCCCTCAGCGAGATACCTCTGCGCAATTGTTCTGCCAATTCCCTGAGCGCCTCCTGTGACTAATGCGACCCGGCCTTCAAGCCTCTTCATGCAAAACCTCCCAGATACCGGCAGGTTCGGATACCGACTTTACATCGATACCTTCGACAGTCCGTTTCATTAAACCTGCAAGAACATTTCCCGGGCCAAGTTCCAGAAATTCTGTTGTTCCATCCGAAACCATTGTTTTCACTATTTCAACCCACTTAACCGGCGATGTCATTTGAAGGACCATCATACGCTTGATCTCTTCGGCGCTTGTCACAGGTTTTGCGGTAACGTTGGAATAGACAGGAATCCTTGCATCTCTGATTTTACTGCCCTCAACAAGGGTACGAAACTTCTCCCGCGCATTTTCCATAAGCGGTGAATGGAATGCCCCGCTGACCGCAAGATACAGCACCCGTTTTGCGCCGCGTTCTTTCAGAAGATCTCCCGCTTTTTCGACAGCATCTTTCTCACCTGAAATTACTATCTGCAAAGGCGAATTGATATTAGCCACACCAACTGTTCCGCCGACCTCGCTGCATATTTCACTAACTTCTTGATCGGTCAGCCCCATAACCGCAGCCATCGTTCCTCTACCCTCCGGGTCAGCCTCATCCATGAGTTTTCCTCTGGCAGAGATAAGAGCAAAACCGGTTTCGAAATCATACACGCCGGATGAAAACCATGCGCAGAATTCTCCCAGGCTGTGTCCGGCGGCGGCATCAGGAATAAGTCCATGTTCATTCAATACTGTCGTTATCGCTGCTTCAACGGTATACAGCGCCGGCTGGGTGTAGAGTGTCCTCGAAAGTTTATCTATCGGACCGGAAGAGCAGAGTTCCAGAATATCATATCCGGCCAGTTCGGAAGCCCGCATGAACAAATCTTTCGCCTCAGGAAAGGATTCTGCTACTG
>JBAYHX010000048.1:0-12805 GCA_041665965.1 Candidatus Latescibacterota bacterium | reverse complement strand
ACATCCACATTTTTTTCCGCGGGCGCTACGGTATCGAGCATGAGCACAGTCCGCGGTTTGAGATACAGCATATTGCGTTCGAGGCTTTTAACCTTGCCCCAGTATAGGTCCCCGATCTCGCCTGTGCTGAACGATGCAAATTCGCCGTCAAGGAAATGCGTTACCCGGGCATGATCATCGAACCCGTCGGCGAAAACAAGCGGATCCCCCACCCTCTGGCTTTGGTGGTTGCCGTCGATAAGGATGGTGGAGTGGCCGACCGGCTGGGTATACCACGGCTGGTAGAGCGGATCGTCATAGTAGGTGGAGCCGTGGCGCTCTTCCAGAAAAACGCTCCCGCGGTCGGCAAGCCAGAATGAACCCTGATCGATGTGCTGATGGTTATAGAATGCTCCGGTGCGCATGACAAACACAAAGTCGTCTTTCTCCCAGCCGCTCTTGAATACCGTGGTTCCGACATTGCGGAACAGTTTAACAGGGTTGTCGCTAAAGGGGTCTTTCTTTGGCACATCGAGCGTTTCATAGAGAGCATCCATGAGGTTCTCGCCCTCTTTGAAATAATTATAATACCAGCCGAGGAGCGGATCCTTCGTCTTTGCCAGAAGAAACGCATAATTTGTGGCCGGGCCGAGATTCCCGTTGGAATCGCCGTAATAAAACTGCTTTTTGTCCTTGAGAATGCCCGCCCAGATGTACTCGAGATAACAGCGTTCGGACGATTTCGAAAAGTCAATGGAAAATACATTTTCCAGAGAAGGCAGGCTGCGGGAGAGATTATCGAAGCTGTAGTTGTTGTACCCGTACCCTTCTCCCCATGCGCCGGAGGGATCGTTTACTTTTACGAGAAAATCATAAAGTTTCATCGCAGTGCCGGTAAAATACGGCTCAGTCGAAGCAACATCGGGGCCATCGCCGAACATCGCCGCCTGCATCATCAGCGAGCCGCCGGCGATCATGGCGATCCAGTTGGAGGTATCGCAGGTGATGTTGTTGTCATACACATGCGACTTGAAAGCATCCTTGACTATGTAATCCGTGAAAGCTTTCCGGATAGTTGCCCGCTCCTCTTCGGTCATGAGATCGTAGGTCAGATCGTAGCCGAGCGCCAGACGGTGCGACCATGCCCCGGAGCGATGGTCGGCAAACCTTCCGCGTTTGATCTGCCAGGGATGATTCCATGTGGGGAATGCCGCCAGTTTGAGAAGGACATTCTTCGTATATTCTCCGGCGGCCTTATCTCCACAGAGGGCGTATGCGAGGGCGTTGGAATTCACCGCATCCCCCGAAGTAAAAATCTTCGCGCCTGACTCCGCCCATGTCGGCAGCCAGTTTTCATCGGGATACTGGTCGAGATCATAAACTACTTTTTCCACGGGAAGGTTTTTACGGTAGCTTTCCGCCGAGCCGGCGAGACCATCGTATACTTTTTTGAAACGGTCGGTTTTCAGTTTTGCGATAAGCTGCTCTTTCTTTGACGAATCGAACCAGAGGCGGGGATGTTTGCCCGGCATGTTCTTTGGAGCAATATGAATGGTGAATTCGGTTTCGGAGAGCAGATTGTTCGTTTTCGGCTCCAAAGCCCGCAGGGTGCAGAGATACAAGCCTTCCGGCATCGAAAGCGCCTGCGAGAACGACCAGAGACCGCTCCGTTTATCGCCTTTCTTTGCCGTGTCTTTTTTCAGATCGGCGGTGAGAACCTTTTTTCCCTGATCATCATAGGGAACGATTGTGAGTTCCACCTTCCCGGCGTCAAGAGGCCAGTTTCCGCGGAGAGTGAATGTATCCCCTTTCATATAATACTTTTTCGGTATATACGGTTTCCATTCGGGAAGCTTTACAACCTGAGGCTCTAAAAACTGGAATGCAATCGTCCGCGCCCCTTTGATTGTGATATCGTCCAGCCCCAGGTAGAACGGCATGAGCGGATCGGCTTTCGGGAGCTTTGCCAGAACCGCCAGCGCGTTTACCTTTATACGGTCTTTTGCTGCAAGACGCGGATTCTCCCGGATGATATCATCCCAGGTTACTTCGATCCATACCCATTTGTTTAACTCAGGATTTGGAAAGGTATAATCCACTTTCCCATCCGGGCCGGCTGCCAGGCGCACTTTGAAATATTCGAACGGAAGGCTGGATTTCAGGTAGTAGCGGAGGGTAATGGTCGAGCCGGGCAAAAGATACGTATCGAGAAGCTTCTGCGCCCCCGCATAATTATCCACATAGGTATAGGGGGTCACTTTCTGCTCGATGGAGACATTGGGATCGCCGGGAACGATCTCGTTTATGCGGAAATTGGGGTCATACGCGGTATCCTGCCAGAGTGGATAGGACGCCCAGGCGCCCAGAAGCCGATCCTCGAAATTTACGCTATACGTGCAGGGTTCCAGTACGACAGCCGCAAAAGAAGGTATAGCGGTTATAACTGCGAATACAGCAAGAAAGACTATCGGAAGCATCTTTCTCATGACAGGTATCTCCTTTGTTGTTGTTATATGATAAGAAAAGATATTCCCCGGAAATTCAACTTTTCGATTCTAATTTGCAAAGAAAAATAACCCGGAACGGGATAATTATCAAGGAGTATGAAAAAAAATTGCTCGTAATCCAAAAAAAACACTGCATAATAATCGATTTATTGCACTTTCCGGCTTTTTCCTTATCGACATTTTCCTTGACTATCTTATGCAAAAACAAGTTATTTTAAAGTCTGAAACATAAGTTAAAAAAATACACCCTGCAAACCAGAACAGACCAAATTTTTTTAAACCATATCGAATATCAATGCGTCTAATAATATTCTAAGGTATTGTAAAACTTTCCCGAAGAAATGGTAACCTGTATGAAGAAAAAAGTGCTCATAGTTGTCGGAATCATTTTTCTGGCTTTCATAACCTGGCGTGTTGTGGAACTGGTAAACAAAAAGTCTGTTTCTTCGGCGAAACGGGCGGCACGGCCTCCTGTGGCGGTACAGGTGGACAAGGTAGTCTATGCTCCCATACAGGAAATCCGTGAGTTCACCGGCACTGTATACCCCATCTACCAATATGTGGTCGCACCCAAGGTGTCGGGGAGAATTGTCGAAATCCGGAAACGGATCGGAGACCCCGTCCGCCGCGGCGAAATCATCGCCCGTATAGACGATGCAGAATACCAGCAGGCTGTTCTGGAATCTGAAGCAAATCTGAAAATCGCCGATGCATCTCTCACGGAGACTATAGGTCAGGCAGAGCTGGCAAAACAGGAGCTTGACCGTGCGCAGTCTCTCACTGCAAAGGGCATCGCGTCACCTTCCGAACTTGACGCCGCCGTATCAAGTAATACCGCACAACAATCACGGCTGAAACTTGCACAGGCGCAGGTTGAGCAGCGTGAAGCCTCGCTCAATTCCGCTAAAATCCGATTGAGCTACACCGTTCTCAATGCGACAGAACCAGGTTCGGTGGGCGAGCGGTTTGTGGATGAAGGCGCGCTGCTTTCTCCTAATTCTCCGATTGTAACCGTTGTCGGATACGATAGAGTTATTATTCGCACCACCGTAGTGGAGCGGGATTACGGCCGAATCAGAACCGGTCAGACCGCAGATATAATTGTGGACGCTTATCCTGATCAGCATTTTTCCGGGAAGGTTGCCCGCATTGCCCCCATGCTTCAGGAATCCGCCCGAGTGGCGCAGATGGAGGTCGAGGTTGCAAACGAAGCTCACATTCTCAAGCCGGGCATGTTTACCAGAGTACGCGTTGTGCTTGCCGAAAATGATAATGCCCAGATAGTGCCCAGCCAGGCTGTAGTGAATGTTGATGGAACTCCCGGCATATTTGTAATTGACAAAATCGAGCCTGTGGCTCATTTCCTTCCGGTTAAAACAGGAATTGTTGCCGCCGATAGAACAGAGATTCTATCTCCACAAATAAACGGAGCGGTTGTAACTCTCGGACAGAATCTTTTGCTGGAAGGAAGCCGTGTGCTCCTTCCAAGGGAAGGCAAAGGCGGCAAAGGTTCCGGCGCAAAGGGCGGTTCCGGTGTCAGGGAAAATCAGGCAGGTAAAGGGCAACCGGGCAGTCCCGGTGGAGATAAGGGAAGATGAATATAGCTGAAGGGGCGGTCAAACGTCCGATTTTGACATTCATCATCTTTCTGACCGTTGTAACTCTGGGCATGGTGTCATTTTCACAGCTCTCGATTGATCTGATGCCGGAAGTCACGTATCCCACAATTTCAGTCATCACCACCTATGAAAATGTGGGGCCGGAAGAGATGGAAGAGATGATAACCCGTCCAATCGAGGAATCTCTGGCTTCGGTTCAGGGTGTGCAGGAAATGACCTCTACCTCTGTTGAAGGAAGGAGT
The DNA here is from genome assembly GCA_041665965.1 of Candidatus Latescibacterota bacterium. Classification (GTDB taxonomy): domain Bacteria; phylum Latescibacterota; class Latescibacteria; order Latescibacterales; family Latescibacteraceae; genus JAUYCD01. Next base: position 8,458 of record JBAYHX010000048.1, on the reverse strand, counting down.
CAGGTCCGTGTCTCTTTCACCTGGGGTTCTGACCTTGATTCTGCAGCAAATGATATCCGTGACCGTATCGACCGGATTATGGGACGTCTGCCGGAAGATATCACACGCCCGATGATCCGTAAATTTGATGTTTCAATGATGCCGATTGTTAATCTTGGCGTATCAAGCTCAATGAATCCGCGCGACCTTCGCCAATTTGTGGAGGACGAGGTAATATACCGTCTTGAACGTGTACCGGGCGTGGCGGCGGCAACTGCGCGGGGAGGGCTTCTCCGCGAGATTCATGTGGAACTTCATTCGGATAAAGTGAAAGCTCTGGGGCTTTCCACGGATAGTATCCTCAGTTCTCTTAATAGTGAGAATAGCAATATCCCTGCCGGACTTTACCAGAAAGGCAATCTGGATGTGCTGGTTCGTACCCAGGGCGAATTTCAGTCGCTCGATGAGATCAGAAATACGGTCATCGCCATAAAAGGGGGCGCTCCCATTCGTGTTATGGATGTGGCCGATGTAATTGATTCCTGGCAGGAAGTCCGTTCTTACGACCGCATCGATGGTCAACCGGGACTTCGGGTATCAGTGAACAAGCAATCCGGTACGAATACGGTGAAGGTCGCAAAAGCCATCCAGGAGGAAGTTGCCCGCATTAACCGTGACCTCCCCCAGATTCAGATCACCTCAACGATGGATACCTCCATTTACATTCAACGATCTATAGCAAACCTCGGAGAAGCAGCCATCGAGGGTGGAATACTCGCGATCATTATTCTTTTCCTGTTTCTCCGTAATATTTCCACCACCGCAATAGTTGCAATTGCGATTCCCATCTCAATCATTGCTACTTTCGGTCTTATGTATTTTGGCGGTTTTACTCTCAACATCATGACTCTTGGCGGTCTTTCCCTGGGAGTCGGGATGCTCATGGATAATTCAATTGTGGTACTGGAAAATATTTATCGGCACAGGGAAAGCGGGCTTTCCCCAGTAAAAGCTGCCCTGACAGGAACCTCCGAAGTCTGGTCGGCAATTATGGCTGGGACACTGACCCATATTGTGGTCTTCTTCCCGGTGGTGTTCATGCAGGGCATATCGGGTATCATGTTCAAGCAGATGGCGTATGTTGTAAGCTTTTCCATGATCTGCTCCCTTGTGGTAGCGACAACTCTTGTCCCTATGCTCTCCTCCAAATTTGTCAAATATAAGGCTCCGGATAAAATAAAAAATGCAGGTGGTCTTCAGAAAGTCTATGCAATGAGCGAGCAGACATTCAATCGTATTGAACAATCATACGGCCGCGCTCTGCGATGGGCTTTGGAAAATAAAAAGATGGTGCTGATCAGCTGCGGAGCGATGTTCCTGGTTTCTCTTTTTCTGGTAAGGTTTGTTGGGGTGGAGCTTATGCCCCAAGCAGATGAGAGCGAAGTGACAGTTAACCTGGAAATGGCAGTCGGAACCCGTCCTGATGTTATTAACAAGGTTACAACCATAGCTGAAGACATCATCAGTAAAAATGTACCCGAGAAGCGGGTCATTGTAACCCGTGTGGGGGGAAGCGGAGGGTACGGTTCTTCCAGCGGCCCACAGACCGCAGATATTACTATTGAAACAGTACCTAAAAGTGAACGAAAGCGGAGCAGCGAGCAGATCGCCGCAGATTTGAGAAAACAGCTTACCGGCCTGCCGGGTGTGATTGTCCGCACAAGGGCAGGACAGGGGCTTTTCATGATGCGTATGGGTTCTTCAACAACTGACGCTGTCAGTGTGGAGGTGCGCGGGTATGATTTGAAAACTGCCGGAGAATTTGCAAAGACAATTGATGAAGCAGTCCGTCATGTTCCCGGTATCACCGACACCCGCATCAGCCGTGAAGAAGGCAGCCCTGAACAGATTATAAGAATAGACCGTCAAAAGGCTGCCGACCTTGGCCTGAACGTTTCACGTATAGGCAACGCCCTGCAGACAGCTGTCGGCGGAACACAGGCTTCGTACTACCGTGAAAACGGGAAAGAATACACCATTCTCGTGCGGTTAAGCGAAAAAGACAGGAAGAATTTAGCCGATATTCTCGATCTCACCGTTCTCAATAGCCGCGGAGAGCCGGTCATTCTCCGAAATGTGGTAAGTACTACTCCTCGTGAGGGTCCAGTCCGTATTGAACGGAAAAACCAGGAAAGAATTATTTCCATCAACGCAAACTTTACCGGTCGTGACATGGGTTCAGTCGTTGCTGATATCTGGAAACAGGTGCGTTCCATTCCCTGGCCAAAGGATTTTGTTGTCCAGTTCGGCGGGGACTATGAGGAGCAGCAGAAAGCGTTTAAAGAGCTTATGTTCGCCTTCCTTCTTGCACTTTTCCTTGTGTATATGGTAATGGCGGGGCAGTTCGAATCATTCAGGGATCCGTTTATCATCCTTTTTGCCGTGCCTATGGCTCTCATAGGCATAACACTAACCATGATCGCCTCTCGCACCATTTTCAGCATGAATGCTTTTATCGGCTGTATCATGCTGGCTGGTATCGTTACCAACAATTCCATTCTCCTTGTTCATTACGCAAACATTTTACGTCGGCGTGACGGTATGGAACTGATGGAAGCAATATGCCTTTCAGGTTCTCGAAGGCTTCGACCCATTCTCATGACTACAGCTACAACTGTGCTGGGGCTTATTCCTCTCGCTCTTGGCCTGGGGGAAGGCGGAGAGGCGCAGGCGCCGATGGCGAGAGTAGTGGTCGGCGGATTGACCAGTTCGACCCTTATTACTCTCTTCCTTGTGCCGGTGGTATATTCCATTTTTGAGAAGAGATTGTCCAGAGACCCAAAGGTGGAGCCGGAAAGTTGATATCGGTTCAGACAATTTTTATGCAATCACGGAACACTCGGGGTTTTAAAATTTATTCATACAAAATAATTGTTTTACCCCGACCACTGAAGCATCACTACGCTATAAACTGAGGGGATACGTTGTGCAGAAAGGATTTACAGTACTTTTCACCTGTTTATTTTTCTTTGGTGTATCTGTCCGGGCGCAAACAACTCCAGATGCAGGAACGGGAATCGGTCTTTTCTCCGCTCTTACGGGAGGAGATACATTAAGAATCAACATTCATGACGCGATTTTCACAGCGCTGGAAAATAATCCCACAGTCACAATTCAGCGTCTTGAGCCTGATATCTCCCGCACATACTCCAAAGAGCAGGTAAGTGTTTTTGACCCTCAGATCACCCTATCGGGAAACAAAACAAAAAGCGAGAACCAGCGCTTTCTCGGAACCCAGCGGCAGGCAGTAAATTTGAAATCGGATAATACAAAATACAGCCTGGGTATAACCGAGTTTCTCCCGACCGGAACAACAATAACTGCCAATACCTCTGTTACGGCAGCCCTTTCAAATATCTACACCGATCAGTATTCCGGAATTGTGGGATTTTCAATCACCCAATCGCTCCTTCAGGGTTTCGGCACGGGGGTCAATCTTGCAAATCTGCGAAAGGCCAATCTCGATGTGGAGATATCAAAAGCCGAATTACGGGCTGTTGCCGAGGAGATCGTGGCGAGTGTAGAAAATGCATATTGGAATGTCTACCTTTCGCAAGAGGAAGTAAACATTGAGAGAACATCTCTCGATCTGGCAAATCGTCAGCTCGATGAATCACTGGAGCGGGTGAAAGTAGGGAACCTTCCCGAGCTTGAACTGGCGGCAGTCCGTGCGGAAGTTGCCACCCGTAAAGAGGCGCTCATCGACGCAGAGAGCAAGCTTGAACAGTCACGGCTTGATTTCATTTTTTATCTTAATCCAAAGGAACGGAGCGCCCGGTGGTCGATTCCGGTGCCGCTGGAAAGGCCTTTCGTTCCCACCGATACCCTCGACACAGTGGTAGTTCACGAAGAGCTGGGTCTGAAATACCGCGCCGATCTCCAGCAGGCCAGATATTCGCTTAAAAAAGGAGAACTGGAAGTAGTGCTCACAAAAAACGGACTGCTCCCAAAACTGGATTTCATGTTCAGTTTCGGAAGAAATGCCTATGCGCAAACATACAGAAGCGGCCTTCCTGACACAAACAGCCCCTTTTTTGATATGACCCAGAACCTCACCCTTGGATTGCCTCTCACAAATCAAAAGGCGAGAGCCCAGTATGCACGCGCCAAACATTCCCGCCGGCAGATGGAACTATCTGTGAAAAATATGGAGAGAATGGTGCAGCGTGATGTGCGTTCGGCTTATATCGAGGTGCTCCGTTCGAAACAGCAGATTACCGCCACACAAGTCGCCCGCGTGCTTCAGGAGAAAAATCTCGACGCGGAACTTGAAAAATTCAGGGTTGGGAAATCCACCAATTACCTGGTGTTGCAGGCCCAGCGTGATTATATCTCCAGCCAGCGTGACGAGGCGCGATCCATGGTTTCTTATCTGAATGCGCTGGTCAACCTGCAGCTCATGGAAGGCACCCTTCTTGACAGGAGGGGAATCGCCAGTATCCCCGAACTGTAGAGCAGAAAAAGTTCTGAGAAAGAATAGAAAAAACGCCGGTTGATCAAGACGTTTTTTTAAAAAAATAGAGTTTATTTCAACAGCAGCATCCTTCCGACTGCAACCTGCTTTCCCATCTGGAGTTTCGAAAAATAAACTCCTGACGATACAGCCTTCCCGAAATCGTCACGGCCATCCCAAAGGACAGAGCCGGTTCCGTCCAATACTTGCCCTGACACTAATTCCCGAACTTTGCGGCCCATGATGTTGTAAATAACTAGGCTTACTTTACATGAAGATGGAAGTGAGAACTCGATAGTGGTTGAGGGATTGAATGGATTAGGATAATTCTTTAGAAGTGCGAAATCAACTGGCCCAGTCTTATCGGCAACTGATACTACTTTCGGTGTCATTACGCAATAGGTTCGCTGGGAATTTCCCCCTTCGCATGGCCATGGCGCTTCAGCATCAAGCCCAAATGAAGTAGTCTGAGTTGAATTGTATGACGATCCGCAAAACCAATGTAAAATACCATGAGAATCTAATATGAAACTTCTGAATCCTGTTTCTTTTGTCCATAGGGTATCACCACCAGAAGTTACAGCGTGGATGAAATCACCACTTGTGAAGTCAGCAGCATAAATGATTTTGTTAATCCCAATTATAGGAGTGATACTTGAACGATGCCAATTTGTTTCCGATAGTTGACGTTCCCATTTCAAAATACCATCCGATGAGAGGGCAAAAAGGGTTGCATATTCCCCCATAGCATAAATTGTGTCCTTGGCGACTGCCAATTGGGTTGATATAACTGGTTGCATACGGTGCCATCGAAGAGTGCCATCAAGATTAACAGCATATAGTCCGTCAGAAACCCCAATATTATTCCCACCTACGTAAACACCGTAAAAATCAAAATAGTACAGAACGTTATCACCCCAAACAAGATATCCCGAACCGCTTATTGCTCCCGGTAAATCGCATTCCCATATCTTCTTACCATTTTTATCAATGGCATAGATTACAGGATCATCAGTAGAACCAGAAGTGGCATAAATGGTTCCATCAGTACCGACAACAATCTCACGGTAATATCTTCCTCTTAGCTGGCATGTCCACAGCTCGTTTGAATCACTGTCAATTCCATGAATAAGACTATCTTCCGTTGCTACATATAGCATACCTTCCGGAGTAGTTGCGATTGGTCCGATACTTCCGGATCCAAGATCATATTCCCAACGGCGTACCCCATCAGGTTTTAGCGCGATTAATTTAGTGCTTTTTTCATTACCCATACTATTTCCGGCAAAGTAAATATCCCCATTGTAGCCGACTGTTGGCGAATATCTTAAATGTCCCTGCATCTGGTATATCCACAAAGTATCGCTTTTTGAATCGAGAGCAATTATCTGTCCGTTTTCGACGGCAAAATAAAATGTTTTCTCGTCTCTGCTCATTGCTGTTCCATAAACCTCTGGTGTCACGTATGAATGTATTTTCGCAACACCATTTCCATGGTTCATATTGTCTGCTTCTACAGAATGAGCGTTTGAAAACAACAAAATACATATCATGATTATTTTAATAACGAACATATAACAAATTGTAATTAAACGGAACATGATACACCTCCTATGAAAAATATATGGAGAATAAAGGTGATCTATATGAATAATAACAGAGATATTGAAAATGTCAACTAATTTAACATGCGGGGTTTAGTGTGAGTTATTCCTTCCTGATTTTCAGCTTCCCTTTTTCCCTTGATTTTTCTCAATTTTTCTCTCTATATTTGTATACTGTGAAAAATTATGTTTTTTTTTGAAAAAAGGGGGAACAATGAGTCAGACCAGGCGTGAATTCATCAAAGATATAGCAGTAACCGGAGCTGCAATTACAACTGGTACAGTTATTGTAACCGGTCAGACTGAAGCCGGGGAATCTGGCCGTAATGAAGCGGACTCACGCTGTCCCTATTTTGATCAACCAATGTACTGCAAAGATTTAACTCCGGATGGAAAACCTATGTGTGATAAGCAATGAAAATGAAATAAAATTGGGAATGAAGGTATTTTATTGCACATCATCTTTTTTTAGCAGTTCCTGCGCTTACTTGCATAGATACTGAAAAAAACTTCAGGTTGATTGTAAACATAGACCTGTAATGGATTTGAAAAATATGTAAAAAGGAAACCTTATGAGAAGGATCATTTTCATTGTAACACTATTCCTTGCCTCTTTTTCCATGATACAGTCCGGCGCTGTCGGAACCGGGAAAACGGTGATGTTCATGCCTTTTGTCGATGACAGCGGATACCGCGGTCCCTGGTTATTACGGTATGAAATCCCGGTCATGCTCGGGGACATGATTGGCGATTCATATTACTCGGTGATACCTATGGATTCGGTCAGAACCCACATGGAAAAACCAAGGAAAAAAAGTCTTTTCTACCGTTTTATCAGTATTTTCATGAACCAGAAAGACAGGCAAAAAGTTATTTCCGACAGCGAGGTTTGCTCCATTGCACGAAAACTGGGAGCTGATATTGCCATAACAGGAATCGTCGATGATTACACCTTCAAACGTATCGGTGGAGGTGAAGTACTGATAGGAGGCTATAAGTACTATAACGCCAAAGTATCACTCGACCAGGTGAAAATTCTCAATGTCGCCACCGGCCGTCAGTTAGGGAAATCGATACACGCTGAGGATGTCAAATCCGAGAAAGGTCTTGGACTTGAGCTTTTCGGGAAGGAACGCAGAAGAGACTATGAATTCTACAGCCTTGACAGCCTTGATTTCGGTTCGAAAAGATTTCTAGGAACACTGATGGGACAGGCAACGGTAGAAGCGCTCAATAAAGTAAATAAAGAAATTCGGGCGGTCATTACCCTGCCGGATACAAACTGGTACAGTTACAAAAAATTCCGCGTCCTTCTCATCGAAAACGGAGTGGTAACCATAAACGCCGGTTCGCTGGATGGGGTAAAACCAGGGGATAGGTTTAGAGTGTATACATCTGATTCCGGTACTCCGATAGGAAAAATCAATGTGACCACTGTCTGGTCTGAAAGGATTTCAAGGGCAGAAATCCTTGACGGCAAGGATGAAATTCGTGTGAATGACGTCATTATGCCGGATTTGGGGAAATAATATCTCGAAGGTTTCTTTGCTCTGCACAATCTCCCCTTCTTTGGTTATCGAAAGAAGGGGAGATTTTTTTGTTTAAGATAGTCTGGACAGGAGAAGTAAATAACCTGTTCAGATACTCTATAATGGTGTTTAATTGAATCCGGTTTGTTTTTTCAATAACAATATTACTACTCTATCTTTCACAACAGGTGCATAACGACTTCTCCGGTACTAATCGCTGCTCGCTTTTTCGGATACCTTTAAAAACATTTATATCTCTGATTATCCTGGAATAATTGGCTGTTGTGGTTTATTCTGCGAAACCGAAAGAGTCCGGCTTCGTATCTTGAGGAATATCCAGGAACCGGTGCCTGCCATAAAAAGCAGCCCCAGGGCAACAAAAATACGATAGATACTCCCTGAAAGCCCTCCTCCAAAATGAATGGGATCAGCGATACGGTCCAGATGCATGCCGGGGGCTATTGTTTCGATGCTGAACATTAACCCGCTCAGCGCCTGGATAAAAACGAACACTACAACTATTATCCCAATGCGGCGGTGATAGTTACGGAGTTCTTTCTCTTTCATTGGCTGCCTCGCTGGTTGTATGGTTTATCAGGCTGGAAATTTCATCTGACCTGTCTTTTTTTAAATCAACCGAGTCGCGGAAAAAATCGGATTCACCGATTGACATCCTGCTCAGATCAAAATGTCCTGGAACGGTGAATCATTTTCTTCCCAAGCCATCCTCCCAGTATAGCCAGGGCTACACCGGTAACTATAAAAATATACTTGAAAGAATGGCATTTTTTAAGATCACATTTCTTCATGGTTTACCTCCTATTAGTATTGTT
>JBAYHX010000047.1:0-12811 GCA_041665965.1 Candidatus Latescibacterota bacterium | reverse complement strand
TGATCCTTCCGATTATCCTTCACGACGGGTCGCGGTGGCGATGAGCGGAGGTGTAGACAGTTCCCTTGCCGCTGTGCTTCTCAAAGAAGCCGGATTCGATGTGGTCGGTCTCACCATGATGCTCTGGGATTATGACAGCTGCGGCGGAGAGCATGCACGGGGATGCTGTGATCTTTCCACTGTCCATGATGCCCGTGAAGTGGCCGGAGCAGCAGGTATTCCTCATTACACGGTAAACCTTCGAGAAGAATTTGACCGGATGGTGGTTGAAGACTTCGTGAATAATTACCTTTGCGGACGAACTCCCAATCCCTGTGTGATATGCAACACTGCCATCAAATGGGACGCCCTTCTCAAAAAAGCACGGTCGATCGGCTGCGATCTCATCGCTACCGGGCACTATGCGCGAATCGGGTCATACGCCGATGGAACGTTCACCCTATTGACAGGTACCGATCAGTCGAAAGACCAGTCATACTTCCTCTGGGGACTTTGCTCATCCAACCTTTCTCGTACCCTTTTTCCTCTTGGCGCCATGACCAAGACGGAAACACGCGTAGAAGCTGCCCGGAGAAATTTGCATACCGCAAAAAGAAGTGAAAGCCAGGAAATCTGTTTTATCACCGACAACGATTACGGACGCTTTCTTAAACACCGGCTCGGCGATCAGATTCCCCTCGCCCTCACTCCGGGAGATATTCTCGACACATCGGGAAAAATCATCGGAAGGCACCCCGGAGCGGCTTTCTATACCTTTGGACAGCGCCGCGGTCTTGGAGTGGCGCTCGGTTATCCTGCATATGTTGTGAAAGTGGATGCTTTAGCAAATACCATTACTGTCGGCGGCAGGGAAGATATTCTTTCGCCCGCGATGTTTGTGGCAAAACCGAGTTGGATGAGGGGGGTTCCCCCAGCGGATATTTTTTCCTGTAATGTTCGAATTCGATACCGTCACCAGGGCGTTCCTGCAGTAGTGAAAATGGTCCCCGAAGGTCTCAATGTGATTTTCAAGACTCCCCAGCCGGCGGTGACTCCCGGCCAAAGCGCGGTTTTCTACGATGGTGATTTAGTTCTTGGCGGTGGAATCATTCAGTCGCATGACCTTCAGGATTGAATATATATTTTGTCTTAAAAACGACCTCAGAATAACCGCTGTTACCCTTTATACGTTTACTATCGGTTATAATTGAAAATAAAAATATTTATTTATGACATGCAATTGCATATTGTATGATTGCATTTCAATGATTATATACTTACAATCCGGGCAAAATGGTTGTACATTCATGAAAGAACACCGTGTATCCTGATCTTTCCAAAAATTCGACAGATAAACAGCGGATTTGGGCAATCGGCGGAGGCAAGGGCGGAGTTGGGAAAAGCCTGGTCGCTGCCAATTTTGCCATTGTGCTGGCCAATCTCGGCAAAAAAGTAGTGGCGGTAGACCTTGATCTGGGCAACGCCAACCTGCATAACGGCTTTGGTATCAGATATCCGCGAAAAACCCTGATGGATTTTTTTAATGGGTCGGTAGACGATCTCAAGGAAATACTTCTCGACACATCCGTCTACAATCTCAAATTCATCAGCGGCGCCGGGGGGGTGGTCGGTTCGGCCAATCCCTTTCATACCCAGAAATTAAAACTTTTCCGTTACCTGAAAAGGCTCCAGGTCGACCATGTGGTTCTCGATCTGGGCGCAGGAACTTCCTACACCACCATCGATTTTTTTCTCAATGCTACCGACCATATCATAGTAACCACTCCTGAGACACCGTCAATACAGAGCGCTTATAATTTTATTCGGATCTGCGTTTTTCGAAAACTGTATGCGGCAATGAACCGAAGCAGCCAGGCATGGGAAATACTGGAAAAAGCCAAGGTTCCCGCTCCGGATGGAAAAGTACTTGGTGTCGCCGATCTTTTTACAGAAATCGAGAAGAGCGATCCGGAAAATCTCAGGGATTTCAAAACATTCCAGCAGAGTTTCAAACCGAATCTCATCGTGAACATGATTCTGAGAAACGAAGAGAACCGTATCGGACACGGCATCCGTGATATAGTGAAACGTTACCTTGGCATCGAACTTCAGGAAGCGGGGAGTATTTCTTTTGATAAGATTGTTCGGGAATCGATACTTCAAGAGGTTCCTTTCCTTGTAAACGCGCCAAATAGCCGCCCCAGCAATGAATTCCTCAGTATATGCGCAAAAATTCTGAAAACCCATCTCGATGGTGACGGGCTGAAAGACATCATACAGAGAGAAATAAAAAAAACGAGCAAAACCTACTCAACCCGTGTGGTTCAATCCCGTTCGATGGACGTTGATCCTTCCATTTACCTCGCCGACCGGATCAAGGACGGGGATGACAGCGAAAAGAAAGCGACCTCCAACCTGTTCGGAATAAAATCCGGTACATGGTCAAAAATCGCAATAGACCTGGGAACAGCTAATACCCGTATTTTTGTCAAAGGACGAAGTATTGTTCTGGATGAGCCTTCCTGTATGAGTATTGACGAAAATTCAGGCAGTATTGTCGCGCTTGGACATGAATCACGGGCTATGCTCGGAAGATCCCATGCAGGAATTTCCATCGTGTCTCCCATGGAGGCCGGAATCATCTCCGATTATGCCAATGTGAAAAAGATGGTCGGTGAATTCCTCAGAGTGGCAAAACGCTCGACCATTCTCATCCGGCCGGGTTTTATCCTGACTATACCACCCGGCATTACCGATGTGGAAAAACGGGCTTTTTTGGAGTTTATCAAAGAACTTGGAGCCCGTGAGGCGCATCTTGTCTATGAACCTCTTGCGGCGGCTGTCGGTGCAGGCCTTCCGGTCGATATTCCCTCCGCCAGCATGCTTGTAAACATCGGAGCCGGGTCGATTTCAGCCGCGGTAATCTCGCTCGGGGGTATCGTTTCCACCACTTCGCAAAGAATCGGAGGGATAACGATAGATACAGCGATCATCCGCTATTACCGTGAACGGTATAATTTTCTAATCGGGAATCTGACTGCGGAATGGATAAAAATCCATTATGGCCAGGCATCGAAAATCATGAGAAGCAATCAGTTCCAGATTCGGGGACAAAATCTTACTGAGGGCGTTCCCCGGACTTTTAACACGAACACGGAAGAAGTTCGCGAGGCTATTGCAAAGCCGGTCGAGGATATGGTCACCGTGATACTGCATCTCCTTGAGAAAGTTCCCCCCGAACTCTCAAGCGATCTTGTGGACCGCGGAATGATGCTTTCAGGAGAAGGATCGCTTCTTGCCGGGCTCGATATATTGATCAGGGAAAGGACCGGCATAAAAACGATGATTGCGCCCAATGCCCGTACTGCAGCGATTGAGGGTATTGGCCGTATGCTGGATGACTTCGGATTATACAGTAAATTCTTTGTTGAAGCCTCCGAAATTATTCACTGATCAACATGCGAAAATAATGGATAGAGATAGATTTGTGCCCCACCAATAACCATTATGGCGGCTCATAAAAAGCTGCACATACCAGAGGAAATATTCATGAACAGGCGCTCTTTTATTCAAATTGGCGGTACAGCCGGACTCACAGGTCTTGTAACGGGATCATGTTCTCTGTCCTCTCCTCCAAAAGGAAAGAGAAATAAACTATTCACGTTCATCCATTTTACCGATGTTCATCTTCAGCCGGAAAAAGGAATGCATGAGGGATTTATTGCCGCCATTGACAAAATGAATTCACTCAAACCTGATTTTGTCATCGGCGGAGGCGATTTGGCAGGAGATTGTCTGCGCGTCGATGAAACACGGGCAGTTTCTCAATACAACCTTTACCTTTCCAGCATCAAAAAGCTCACCATGCCGGTGTTCAATGTGATGGGGAACCATGAGATATTTGGTATCGGCGCTCCGGATAAAGTATCCGAAAACCACCCGGAGTGGGGCAAAAATATGTTTAAAAAACGTTTGGGAATCGGTGAAACATATCGCAGTTTTGACTATAAAGGCGTGCATTTCCTTCTTCTTGACTCAGTCCAGATTGTGAAAAATTCCGACAAACCGGGTTATCGTGATATCGGCGGAGTAGGAAATGACCAGATGAAATGGCTTGGTGAAGACCTGGCAAAACTCAAACCCGGAACGCCCATAGTAGCGGTTTCACATATCCCCCTTTTCACTTTCTGGGGACAGATGCAATACGGGCCTACTTTCCAGACCCCCGATATGTGGGTGATTGCAGACGGCAAACCCCTCTTTGATCTTCTTTCAAAACACCGCCTGCTTGGTTTCCTCTCCGGCCACATGCATATCAACGAGTTTTATATGTATAACGGGATGAAATTTATCGGCGCAGGCGCTGTATGCGGGAGCTGGTGGACAGGCCCGAGAGACGGCTCTCCGGAAGGATTCAATTTGGTTACCGTGTGGGATGATGGTATCTCGGCGGAGTACATAAGTTACGGCTGGGACGCTTCAAAATACTTTCCAAAAAAGGAAAGCACAGAGATTTATCCATACTATGGAACATCTCTGTGCTGATCATTCCCTGTTCTCATGCAACTAGTACTGGGCAGCCTCTTAAATCCCCCTTCGGTGGAATGAAGAGGCTGTTTTACGTCCATAGTCATATTCTGGGAACAGTTAGACTGTTCGAATTAGATTCTCCAGATATTTCTTCGATTTGAGAATATCCGCTTCCTGACGGGCGCCGCTGATTTCGCGTTCTATGGTGATATGTCCCTTGAAATTAAGCTCTTTCAGTTTCCGTATCACCAGCGGGAAATTGACTTTCCCTTCACCGATAGGAACTTCTTTCCCCAGTTCACGGGGATCTGTGGGATAGAAACCGTCCTTGGCGTGAAGAGAGCGCACATACTTTCCGATGACATCGAGGCCGTCCACCGGATTCGCCTTGCCGTAAAGGATAAGGTTGGCGGTATCGTAATTCACCCCGAGATTGCCGGTCCCGATATCCTCGATGGCACGCAGGAGGGTGACCGGGGTCTCCTGCCCCGTTTCAAAATAGGCTGAAAGCCCCCGGTCTTTCATATACCGGGCAACTTCTTTCATTGCAACAATGAACTCCTTGTAGAGAACATCATTGGGATTTTCAGGTATAAATCCGAAATGGGCGTGAACAGCCGGAATTCCTGCTTCATGGCAGAAATCGGCGCCTTTTTTCAGACGGGCTATCCTCTCCGCTCTCATCTCGCGGGGAACAAGGCCAATGGTTGTGGGGCCTTCGTAGAAATTCCAGGCATAGTTGCCGGGCCCCATGCAGATAAGCGATGTCGGTTTCAGGGAGTATTTCGCCAGCGTTTCTTTCACCCTGAGGGCAAGTTTCGAGGAATACTCGCCCACCGACAACTGGCAGGTGGAAAATCCCAGTTCTTTTACCCGTGGCAAGCTTTTCTCCGGCTCATCCGCTCCCATGATGATACCGAGAGGCATGTCCTTTGAGGCGTCACGTCCCTTTTCGGGAGTTTTTTCAGCAGCATGAAGCTGCGAAGCCGCCGCTGCCATTCCTGCTGCCAGTATGAACGACCTTCTTTTCAATTTTGTACGCAACTATAATTCTCCTCTCAACCCTCAACTCCCCTGCCCCCTCTCCATCAGGCAGGCAAGGGGCGGGGAATTATTTTCAGATTTCATATTTCAGATTTCAAAAAGATGCGCTTCGCTTTCAGACTTAGCCTTTCTTGTCGAATTTGCTCAGGTCAACTTTGGGATCCAGACGTTCATTTGAACGGACCATCTGCTCCCAGGAGGTCTCCCGTCCGGTGTAGGCGGCAGTTCGGGCCATAATCGTAGTAAGGGCCGTTTCGGCTCCGGCATTTGCTTCATTGATGAAATTACCGGATTTGATGCTCTCGATAAACGCTTTCTGTTTGTTCGGGTCGGCATCGTCGAGCGAGGATTTGAACGCGCCGGCAGCCCACTGCTCCTTGGTGACCGTTTCGGCTGTTCCTCTGACCACACCGGAGTCCCAGGGATTATCACCTTTGATGAACACGCCTCCGGTATAGTGCGCTTCCGCTATGCCTTTGGTTCCGAAGAAGCGAACGCAGACATCTCCATACCCGGGGTCGAACTGAGTAGATTGGAAGGTCGCGTGAATCCCGCCCGGATATTCATAAAGAACATTGTAATTGCTGAAGACATTTCCGCGGTCTTTTCTGCCCGCCCGACCGCCGGTTCCTGAAGCTTTCAGCGGATGGCTTTTGAACACCCAGTTCATAATATCCACAACATGGATGCCCTGCTCCACGAGTATATCTCCTGCGAGTTCGCAGTACCATTCCCATGCGCGAAGACGGGCTTCGTCCTGCGGAATATCCTCGCGCCAGACGATTGGAATCGAACCGGCGAAATAATACGCCTGCACGCTAACGACATCCCCGATATCGCCTTGCTGAATACGTTTCACCATCTCGACATACGGTGTCGCATGACGGATCTGGAAACCAACAGCCAGGCTTGTACGGCCTTTCACCTTTTCCCCGATGCGCTGAACCTGTTTAATTCCTGCCGGATCGATTGCGACAGGTTTTTCGCAGTAAGCATGTTTCCCGTGATCGACAGCAGCTTCCAGATGCAGGGGATGAAGGAAAGCCGGGGTCGAAATCAGAACGGCGTCCACATCCTTTTGTTCGAGCAGCTTAAGATACGCTTTGGAGCCGAGGAAGAGGTGGGATTGTTCGATTTCAGGATGTCCTTTTTCACGGTTGACTTTGTTGAGGTTATCCCGCCCTTTCATAAGCTGATCTTCGAAAATATCAGCTATGGCAACAATACGGCTGTCGGTATTTTGAACCATAGAGCTGATTACTCCGGTCCCACGGCCCCCACACCCGATGATTCCAAGCCTGATATTCGAATTTGCTGCTGTTCCGAAAACTGTTCCCGGTTTGAGAATGGTTGTAGCTGCAGAAGCTACTGCGGCTGTTTTTAAAAACGTTCTCCTGTTGACGTTGTTTTCCATATTTCCTCCTGTTTTCCTGTTTTTATGATATATGATTTCTTGATAAGTCTTGAAATAAGGAGAATCCGATACTTTTTCTTCACTGTATAAACTTAATTCTTTTATAATGGAAAAAACAAAGATTTTTTATCAGATCGTAATCTTCTTTGAATGTGTACATGCTTTTTTTAAATTCGACTGATGAAAACACATACCCTTTGACAATAATAATAAATGATGATATATACAAAGATGGGATGATAGTTGTATAAAAATACAGCTCCATAAATCTCAAATTCAGATTTCAAAAGAACTAAATCCACTATCATACGAGGCTTTTGCAAAAGTCGTTTTGGAAACGAAAAAATGATAAGTTTTATTACTTCAGCCCCCCTAACCCTCAATCCCTTTCCCCCAAAGGGGGCAAGGGAAGTCATTGCTCCACAGTCGATTCCTGACCCTCTGGGGGAAGGGTGTCCGAAGGACAGAAAGGGGGCTGCTTCCAACAATCTCGACTTTTGCAAATGGCTTATACATAAGGAGATAATCATGAAACGGGCAGTTGTTAACCTTCTTTTGCTTTTTGTTTTTTTCTGCGGCTCGGCGGACGCCGAATGGTTCCGGGGGAACACCCATACGCACACAAATCTCAGCGATGGTGATTCCTCTCCCGAGACAGTGGTTCAGTGGTACAAGGATCACGGTTACAATTTCGTTGTTATTACCGACCATAATATTGACGCCGATGTAAGTAAATTGAATGCCGCATTTTCCACCAAGGGGGACTTGTTCCTCGTGATTCCCGGAAACGAGATTTCCTGCAAGAGCGAGGGCAAGCCGGTTCACCTCACAGCTTTACAGGTTGTAAAACCCCTTCAACCTTTCAACGAGGCTACGATAACTGGCACAATCAGGAAGAACATCGATGAAATTCAATCCGCAGGGGCGGTAGCGGTAGTGGCACATCCCAATTTTCAATGGGCGTTCGGGGCGAAGGAACTCGATGCGGCAGGAAATGTAAAACTCATGGAAGTGTGGAACAGCCATCCCATAGTGAACAACGCCGGCGGCGGGGGCAAGCCCGGAACGGAAGAAATATGGGATGCCCTTCTCTCGAAAGGGAAACACATCTGGGGCGTGGCCAGCGACGACACCCACGCGCTCAAGGATTTCTCTCCCCATCATGCCAATCCGGGCCGCGGCTGGGTCATGGTCAAATGCGACCGGCTCGCTCCGGAAGACATCATGTCGGCGCTGGAACGGGGAGATTTCTATTTTTCGACGGGGGTTGAGCTTGAAAAAATCGAGTTTGACGGAAAAACCTTCAGGGTGCATGTCAAAAGGTCTGAACAGGCGTTATATACGGTGGAATTCATCGGAAAAGGCGGTTCGGTTCTCTCCCGTGTGGGAAGCTGGGGCGCCCTTTACCACATCAAGGGAAACGAGGGGTATGTCCGCGCCCGCATAACCGATTCCAAAGGCTTCCGGGCATGGACTCAGCCGTTTTTCACAAAATAATAATTCACCCCCTCCCCCCTCTCTTGCAAAGAGAGGGGCACAAGGGGTAGGTTCATTCTCAAGAAAATCATTCAGTCCACAATTCTTTGACTTTCTTTTCCAACGTCTTTGTATACTCAGCGATATCGACGATCGTCCGTGCAACTCCGTCCTTTATCGCCGCTTCGGCAACCGCTGATGAAGCGCGGACGAATATCCGGCGGTCGAAAGGTTTGGGAATCAGATATTCCCGCCCGAATGCGAGATCGACTCCGCCGTAAGCCTTTCTGACATTTTCCGGTACTTCTTCACGGGCGATCTCCGCAAGAGCCTCGGAGCAGGCAATTTTCATGTTGAGCGTGATATCCTTCGCCCGGACATCAAGCGCCCCTCTGAAAATGAACGGGAATCCCAGCACATTGTTGATCTGGTTGGGATAATCCGAACGCCCGGTGGCAATATAGGCATCACTCCGCGCCGCTTTTACCACCTCGGGGCGGACTTCGGGTTCCGGATTTGCCATTGCGAATATCGCCGGCTCGGGAGCCATGCTTTTGACCATCTCTTCGGAAACCAGACGGGGTTTTGAAACTCCGATGAAAACATCCGCTCCGCAGAGGACATCGGCAAGAGTGCGGCTTTCGGTTTCCATTGCAAACTGTAATTTCTGGGCGTTGAGGTCTTTACGGCCGCTGTGGATGACTCCTTTGGAGTCGCACATGAAAATGTTACGGACGCCGGCATGACGGAAGAGTTCGCCGATACGGATACCGGCTGCCCCTCCGCCATTGATGACGATCTTTACATCAGCCTGGTTTTTCCCGGTGAGAAGGAGATAGTTTTTCAAACCTGCCAAACTTATAATAGCGGTTCCATGCTGATCGTCGTGGAAGACGGGGATATCGAGCATCTCACGGAGACGGTCCTCGATCTCGAAACATTCCGGCGCCGCCACATCCTCGATATTGATACCGCCGTACATAACCGCAAGGCGCGCTGTCGTTTCGACAAAAGCGTCCGGGTCGCTCCGTCCGATCAATCCATCTTTCCTGACTCCGGTGAGGGGAACCGGCCATGCATCGACATCGGCAAAGGCTTTAAACAGAACACCTTTTCCTTCCATGACCGGTATGGAAGCGAGAGCGCCGATATCGCCAAGTCCCAAAACCGCGGTGCCGTCGGTGACGACAGCGACAGTATTTCCCTTGGCGGTATGGGTGTATGCACTGTCCGGATCGTTTTCGACAAGCCGGCAGACCTCAGCCACTCCGGGAGTATAGGCTAAAGACAGATCTCTGTCGTTCCTGAGAGGTTTGCGCAGACCAAGACCGATCTTTCCCCCGAGATGATACTCTATTGCCATTTCCTTTGTCAGCTCTTTTCTCACATCTGCCATAATACTATAACTCCTTCTGAAAAAATGATATATGGTGGATAAAATAATGTCAGTTTCGATAGTATCGGTTCATTTACTCTATGGCTTCCGGCGGGTTTACTCCGTGTTCTTTTCCGATGGAACAGAGAAGGTCATAGGTCTTTTTCAAAAGTGGAATACCATTCCGCGAATATTCCTCCTCCTTCTCATACTCCTTCAGGCCGGCATAATAGACACGTTCTTCACCCTCGGCAGGCTCGCATGTTCTGAGTTTTTCGAGCATCCTGTCCATATCGCAGCGAAACGCAGCGGGGTCGCGGAATGCATCAATTTTCAGTGCTCCGAAGAAATGGCTCACTCTGACCGAGGAGCTTTCCATATCCCATATCTCTGAACCGAAAGGAGAACCGCTCAAAAGTGCGCAAAGGACATCAATCATAATCGAGAGACCGTATCCCTTGTGTCCTCCAAATTCCTCTCCCTCGCCTCCAAGGGGAAGAATACCGCCGCCCAGACGTTCTATCATCTCATTGAGAAGGGAACCGGGATCGCTTGCTGATTTTCCGGTTTTGTCTACTGCCCAGCCTTTCGGGAGTTCTTTCCCCAGACGGTCATATACCTCGACCTTTCCACGGGTAACGACCGTGGTAGACATATCAAGCACAAAAGCGCGCTCTTTATCTGCCGGCGCGGCAAAAGCCAGCGGATTGGTTCCGAACATGGCGCGGCGGCCGAAAGTCGGCACTCCCAAAAGAGAGGTGTTGGTCATGCATATTCCGATCATATTCTCATCGAGCGCCATCATCGCATAGTATCCGGCGATTCCAAAATGATTCGAATTACTGACACTTCCGAAAGCCGAGCCTGCTTTCCGAGCTTTTTCGATAATCATAGACATGGTTTTAACGCTGACAGGCGGGCCCATTGCGCCATGAGCATCGATTACAACCGATGAAGGAGTTTCCCGGATAATCTCGAAAGGAGCATGGGGAACCATAAGCCCGGATTTCAATCCGTTCACATAACGCGAAAGTCTGCCGACACCGTGCGACGGTATACCCCGCAAATCCGCGGCAACAAGAACTTTTGCCGTAGAATCGGCATCATATTCCGAAAGATCGAGCCGCAGGAACACATCACGGCAGAATTGTTCAAGATGCCCGTAATCAATTTTCACAGTTTCATTTTTCATATTGATTTCCCTCTATCATGGCTTTCTTCATGGCTTTTCGCCCTGCGCACTTTTCCTTCCTTCTGCCATTGATGAATTTCTTCTTCGGTGGCGTGTATCTGCTCCTGAAGCTGTTCCAGATTTTGAAGGATAGGATCGGGAAGAAGGTCATGACGGAGACTCAGACTGGTCACCCTCTGGCCTTCCTGCTTGACACACCTTCCGGGAACTCCAACCACAGTGCATTCATCAGGCACAGACTGGAGAACCACTGCATTTGCGCCGATATAGACATTGTTTCCTATCAGAATATTGCCCAGGATTTTTGCTCCGGCGCCGACCACAACGTTGTCTCCGACTGTCGGGTGACGTTTCCCTGTTTCCTTGCCGGTCCCGCCGAGTGTGGAACCCTGATACATGGTGACATTCCGTCCGACCTCAGCAGTTTCACCGATGACCACTCCAAAGCCGTGATCGATAAAAAAACCGCCGTCGATTCTGGCCGCCGGATGAATCTCGATGCCGGTGAGAATCCTTCCGATCCACATGATGATGAAAGGAATAACCGGTATATGCATGCGATAGAGAACGTGGGTAATCCGGTAGAGCAGGGTGGCCTGGAATCCCGGATAGGTCAAAAGAACGATAAAAACTGCCCAAAAACCACGTGCAGCAGGATCCCGCTCAAAAACCGCTTTAAAATCGTCGATAATTTTCATGCCTGTCTCTTGAAATCTGAAATCTGAAATTTGAAATTAAAATTCTTAACCATACTATTGTTCATTTAAGGCTGGTTTCGACAGGCTCAACCAGCGGGCACTGAGTGCCAACGGGCACTGAGCTTGTCGAAGTGCAGTCCGGACCAAGCGAATAATCCGGGTTACGGAAACATCATGCTGTCCATAAATGCATTCATAAAATCCGGCAGCGCAGCAAGTTCGATATGTCTTGCACAGATACTTATCCGATCCGCGTTTTTGCGTGTCGAACGGGAAAGAAGCGCCATTTTTGCTCCGGTTGAAGCGGCATTCCCAACAAATCTGATGCGTTCTTCCGGTACAGGGGGCAAAAGCCCGATTCTTTGCGCGCTCCTCTTACGAATATAGTTACCGAATGCACCGGCGAGGAGAATTTCATCAATCTCCTCGATAGTCAGAGACATCTCTTTAAGGAGAAGTGTTATTCCGGCGCTGATCGCACCTTTGGCAAGTTGTATCTGACGGATGTCTTTCTGTGTGAGAAGAACCCTTCTCCCCGCCCCGTTTTCGTCTTCTTCGCTGACCAGAAAAGCCGGCTGATCATCAACTGTAACGATACGTTCGGCTAAAAATGGTGAAATTCCTGCCGGAAGCTCTTCAGGGCTGACAATTCGTCCGAGCTGGTCAACAATACCGGAGTCAAGGAGTTCCGCCATAAGGTCTATGATTCCCGATCCGCACAATCCTATGGAAGCAGTTCCACCGATGACCTCACATTCGACACCCTTTTCCGTAAAACTCACATGCTCGATAGCGCCGTTCGCCGCGCGCATACCGCAGGAAAGAGCCGCTCCCTCCAGCGCAGGCCCTGCGGCAGTAGAACAAACCATCATGACACTGTCCTTCCGAAGAGCCAGTTCTCCGTTCGTACCCACATCGACTGCCAGCTGCACCGGTCCGGGTTCGAGGAAGTCACAGGCGAGCATCACCCCCACTGTATCAGACCCGACAAAACCGGCGATATTGGGAAGAATGTGGATGTTTCCCCGTAGGTTGATATCGATTCCTGCATCCTGCGCCCGAAGGTTCACCGCCGAATTTGTAACCGGGACAAACGGTATCTG
>JBAYHX010000046.1:0-12866 GCA_041665965.1 Candidatus Latescibacterota bacterium | reverse complement strand
ATAATCCCCCTGTCCTTTGGACATCCCCCTTGTTAAGGGGGACAAAACCATCGGCCACGCAAGTTTTCTTCAACCCCCTTAATAAGGGGGTCGCCGCTTGCGGCGGGGGGATCTTTTACCCCCCCATATCAAGAGACAAATATCAATATTAAAGTGTTCAAGAAGTTCTCAGAGGCAGCTAACGGCGAACAACACGAAAGCCGAAAGAGAAGTCCCAGTTGGATGGGTTGATGCCGACACGGTAGGCAGACCGGCAATACCAGCTGTTGTCATACCACCTGCCGCCGCGTCCCACACGGTTGGAGCCGGTTTCTGCACCAGTGGGATTAATGGCAGGCGATGAACTGTAGCTATCGTACCAGTCGCCACACCACTCCCACACATTCCCGCTCATATCATACAGACCAAAGGGATTCTTGGGATAACTCCCCACCTCTACCGGGTGATAAATTCCCGTATTCCAATGATTCGCCTTGCTCGTACTAAACGTCCCGTCATCCGTTCCGTACAAGTATTGTTTCCCACCCCTACAAGCATATTCCCACTCTGCCTCCGACGGCAAATCAAGGCCATAATACAAGGCAAACGCTTTCGATCCATACCACGTTAACCATACCACCGGCCAGTTCTCATGACCGGACACCACACTGAATGTTTCGTTGTTGTATGTGATCCAGCACCGAGCGCCAGGAAATCCTGAAAGGGTACCCGCGAGATAAATATATTTCTGCTTACTGTACGCCCCCTTTGCCCCCTCAACACTCGAACTCGTAGCCGTTATATCCCCGGACGCTTTTGCGTCATTCAGGAATTGAGCGTACTGAGCATTAGTAATTTCATATATGCTCATCTCAAAACCGGTCAGGGTCACAGAATGCACAGGCCTTTCTTCCGAAGTCCCTGCATTCTCCACATCCCCCATCTCGAAGGTGTTCCCGGGAATGGATACAAAGGTGATCCCATTAATAATAATAATGCTGTCAATCAAGGTAACCACAAAATCCATCGTTTGGCCGTAGGTGATCGTAACACCAGTTCTGGTGTAGGGTATTATTACATTATTCACAATGGTGATTGTATACGTCACCTGATTAGCAGATTTTGCGACGCTTTGATTACCTGAATTCATGGAAGGTTTCGCCGCATGAGAACCGCCGCCGTCGAGCAGGAGCATCTTCTTCGTTTCGATCTGCCGCCCCGCTTTTAATTGATACAGATAGATACCCGCGCTTACATGATTTCCCCGATCATCCATACCATTCCAGGT
This sequence comes from Candidatus Latescibacterota bacterium, assembly GCA_041665965.1. Taxonomy (GTDB): domain Bacteria; phylum Latescibacterota; class Latescibacteria; order Latescibacterales; family Latescibacteraceae; genus JAUYCD01. The sequence continues at coordinate 11,599 of JBAYHX010000046.1, read as the reverse complement.
CACAAAATGGAACCCGGCGCTCATATAATTATCAATAACCGTCGCTACTTTTTGCCCAATAATATTATAAACGGCAATACTGACGAGTTCTGGTGAATCGAGCGTGAAGGGTATCGTCGTCGTCGGATTGAACGGGTTCGGGTAGTTCTGTCCGAGAGAGAACTCAGAAGGAACAGTCGTATCAAATCCAACCGCCATTGAAAGATCGATCGCATACTTCCCTTGAGTATCAGTGTAATCTCTGAATTTATTATCCGGATTCGATTCATCGGTAAACGTCACAAGTGCCCCTGAAACTGGTTTCCCCGCGGTATCGGCTACTGCGCCCTGGATGATAATGGAGGAAGCCGAAGTGCTAACGACGAGAAGAGCAATAACCAATAAAGCTGAGAACCTGTCCCACCGTTTCATGGCATAAACTCCTTGTTCTAAGGATTTTTTATTTGATTTTTTTTATTTCATTCACAGATACGATTGCATTTTTGCGTTTAATAAAGTAATATTTCTTGAATAACATTCAATATATACATATTTTATCAAACACAAACAGTGTCTTTTTTCACTCTTCAATTTGCTGCGAGGAGATAGAAAGATAAATCCCCTCTGCCTGTCGGCATCTCCCCTTATTAAGGGGAGTCTTTTATTTCTGCGTTTCCATGCACCCCCTTAACAAGGGGGTCGCCGCTTGCAGCGGGGGGATATTTTTTAAGCAGTATAAGAATAAGTATTGGAAAGAAAAGATTAATTCTCCAATTTATAGAAGCAGTTCTTTTCGCTGTTTTATTCCGATGGGGAGATAAATCCCCTCTGCCTGTCGGCATCTCCCCTTATTAAGGGGAGTCTTTTATTTCTGCGTTTCCATGCACCCCCTTAATAAGGGGGTCGCCGCTTGCGGCGGGGGGATATTTCAAGGAGCCAATATTGGAAAAATATTTTGATATAATCATAGTCGGCGCCGGACCCGCAGGGCTCATGGCGGCTATAGAAGCAGCTCATGCCGGAGCCGGAGTCCTTCTTCTCGAGGCAGGCCCGAGGCCAGGACGGAAACTTCTGGCAACCGGCGGGGGAAGGTGCAATCTCTCGCATGACGGCACCATCGAATCGTTTCTTGCGGGATTCGAAAGGAGCGCTTCACATTTTCTGAAACCTGCGGCGTATGCTTTTCCACCCGAGGAAGCCGTACGGTTCTTCGAATCTCTGGGAGTGCCGCTCAAAGTCGAGCGGGGAGCCCGGGTATTCCCAAAAAGCGACCGTGCGGGAGATGTTCTCGGCGCCCTCCTGAAAGAAGCTGTATCTTCCGGAGTTATTCTGCAAACGGATTCTCCGGTTAAATCAATCGCCGGAAGCGGGAGCGGTTTCGAGGCGGCTGCGAGCAGGGGAATCTACCGCACCGGAGCGGTAATTCTGGCGACCGGCGGGCTTTCCATGAAAAGAACCGGATCGAGCGGCGACGGATATGCTTTTGCCCGGAAGCTCGGCCACACGATAGTCGAGCCTCGTCCGAGCCTTGTCCCCCTTGTCACACGTGAAACCTGGCCTGGCGAGCTTGCGGGGCTTGCTTTGAAAAATGTCCGGCTTACCGCAATTCTCGGGAAAAAGCGGATACAAAGGTTTGGAGAGATGCTTTTCACCCATCATGGAATCAGCGGCCCTATCACACTCGAAATCAGCCGTTTCCTCACCGACAGCCTGAACAGCGGCGAAGGCCCTGTCGTCATGGAGATCGACCTGAAACCCGCGCTCGACGAAAAGAAACTCGATGCCCGTCTGCTCCGTGAAATTCAGGAAAATCCCCGCCGCAGGCTTACCGCAATTCTCCATACCCTTATGCCGGAATCGCTTGCACGCATTTATACCGTACATTTAGGATTCGACCCGGAACTGACTGCCGGCCATGTTACCAGGGAAGAACGCAGCCGCCTGCTCCGCCTCCTGAAAGCCCTGCCGCTGACAGTGACCTCGACAGGCTCCATCGAGGAAGCGCTGGTCACCCACGGCGGAATATCTCTCCCGGAAATCGATTCGCACACGATGGAATCGAAACTCTGCCCGGGATTATTCTTTGCCGGGGAAATTGTCAATACGGACGGCGATACCGGCGGATACAATCTCAACCAGTGCTGGGCAACCGGAGTTCTTGCGGGAAGAGCGGCAGCAAATAAGCGGGTTCACCAAGGCTGAACCGGCGGGTTCCAATAGCTGTCGTTTTTGGGGATCGTTTCCCAGCAGGGTTTGCTCAGACCCGCGGGGTCAAAAAGAATCTTCCCACCGAAAATGGTCATCAACGGCTGAATCCTCCTGTCCCCGAAATTTTTGGCGCCTCCAACATCGACGAAACTGAAATTCCCTTTTTGCACCTCGAACACCGCGATATCGGCGGTATTCCCCACTTTGATGTCCCCGAGATCGGGCCTGTTGATAATACGGGCGGGATTCACCGTTGACATACGGATTACATTTTCCAGGGAAACGCCGAGACTCATCATTTTCGACATCACATTCGCCATGTTGACCGTGCCGTTCCGGAGGCTGATCTGGTGAAGGTCGGTGCTTATGGAATTTGGCAGGAATCCCTGTTCGATGCACGGCGCCGCGTGTTTGAAAACGAAACTGCCACCTCCATGTCCAAGATCGAAAACGAATCCCCTCTCCCGCGCTTTAAAAAGGTCGGGGTTGACCTTTCCCTCAGGGGTCACTGTCGGAATGCTTGGCGAGAACACATGGGTATGGATATCGCCCGGCCTGCCCCTTTTGAGAATCAGCTCACGGTAGGAGCGCTCCGGATAGCCGCCGCTCGCCGGCCTCGGTGCGAAATCGAACATGGCGGGAAGATTTGCCCTGCGCCCTGCTTCGACAACCGCATCAACCGCCGCCCAGGGGGCATGAAGGCTGTCATACGGCTTGGATGGCCAGTAATGGGCGGTTTTGAACCCTACGATTATCTTCGGATAGGTCTGGGCGATCTCGACCATCGGCTCGATTTTGAATTGGGCGGGGTCCTGCTCGCCCTCATGCATGCCGGTAAACGAATTGTTGATGAGCGCAAGAATGCGCATGGGCGATCTGTCGATAAGCTTCTTGAACTGCTCGAAGGTGCCTGCGCCCGAACTCCCGACATCGACGCAGGTGGTGACACAGGAGGGGAGGCAGAGATCGTCGGCGATTATCCAACGCCAGCCCGGCGGATCGTCTGTATAGAAGCAGTGAAGATGAATATCGAGAAATCCCGGGGTCAGGTAAAGCCCTGAAAGATCAACCGTCCTACGGGCTTCTGCCTGAGGAATATTTGTCCCTGCCGCGGCGATTTTTCCCCCGTCGACAGCAACATCCATCCGGGAATTCACCCCGTTTGCGGAATCGATGACATGAGCGCCCTTGAGAAGCAGTTCGTACTTCCCGGTCTGGCTGATAATGACCTCACGGCGGCCTGTTTTGGAAAGATGCGCTTCGCTTGCAGAAGGATGCGCTTCGCTTTTTGCAAGAATCGATCGAGGCGAAAGCATTCCTGCCGTTCCTCCGAGAACCGCGCCGCCCGCGACAGCTTTTGTAATAAATCCACGCCGTTTCATGAATGACCTCCGAAAAACTATTATATCAGGGTATTAAGCCAGGAAAACACCCATAGAAGTTATACTGTATTTTTCATCATTTTCATAACGACAAACTGATAATCGAATGGGAAGATGAAGAAAAAACAGGGAAGAAACAAGGGTAAATCGCCGGAGATAGAAACATTAAGGCTGAGTTATACAGCAAAAAAAGGGCGGGATTTTCGCCCGCCCTATGCTGTCGATAATAAGAATGCTCATTTTAAGATCATCATCTTCCCGGTCTTGGTGAATTTGTCGGATGCAAACTTATAAAAGTAAAGTCCGGAGCCAAATTTTGAGCCGTCGAATTTAACTGTATGGACTCCGGAGCTTACCGGGCCGTCCACAAGAGTCGCAACCTTCTGGCCGGTGATGTTGTACACGGTCAGATTCACTTTTGAAGGCGAAGAGAGCGAATAGCTGATCGTTGTTGTGGGATTTGCAGGATTGGGATAGGCCTTGATGTAATCATTTATCTCTTCAGTTAAACTGTCATCGCCTGGCATTTGTTTCCCTTCTTCCGGATTGCTGGAATCGACCGTGTATTTATCAGCATATTTCCAGGGATCGTATTCGATGCCAGCAGAAGAATACGCAGAGAGGAGAATCGGTTGTCCGGGATTGATAGTAGCAGCTCTGTCAGCAAATTCCTTTGCTTTTAAAGAATCGTGCAGATATTCCCCGTAAATTGAGGCTATTCTTGAAAGCATTTCCACTTCCATTACATTTCCTGAATAGAGCTGAGCCTTCTCTGAAAAAACATTTATTGCATCCCTATATTTCCCTTCGCTGACAAGAGATTCACACAGCAGATAGTCGAGAGATGAAGCATACCATTTCGGCGCGGTTTTAAGTTCGTTCGAGATCAATGCCCGGAAAGATGCATAATCATATTTATTCATCCCGCAAAGTTTAAGGAGAGATTTTAATGCCATGCGTTTTGTTAACATGTTATTATTCTGCCTGATTATATCCTGATATACAGACAAGGCGCTGTTCCAATCCCCTCTTGATTCAAATTCATCTGCTTCAATGAAAGGGAATTCTGCAATTTCTCCTGCAATTTTGGCGGCTGGAGCACCGGCGGAATCAATATCAGCAGCGGCAAAACCGGAAATATCCGTAACAAGGGTGCTGTCGCTAAAAAGAACCGAACGTATAGGATTGGAAGTTCCCCAATAATTTCGCCGGGCAGGAAAGCTCGATGTTACTAATAGAGTTTTTATTGCCCAATTATTTGCACTGGTATTATCATAAATGTTATTTCTCCGGCCATCTATGTCAAGACCTGCATAATCGTATAAATTTATTCTGCTTAAATCTGATGCCGGATTACAGGTTATTTCGCTGTATTCAAGTTTTGCATCAGCACTGGAGGTGAGATACAAACCGTATTTCGAACCATTAATTGTGATATTTTTAAGGTACGGTTCATACCCGCTGCCCTGTATGCAAACACCTCCATGATAATCTGTCGATCCATTATTCTGAAAATCGACATTCTGTATTGTAGGCGCACAATTGCTTATCAATATGCCCCAATCCCGGCAATTACTTATTGTTGTCTTTGAAGATGGGAAGTACAAGTTACTGCTAGATATGTCCATACCAATAGTGGCATATTCAATTACGATATTACCATTTACGTTCATCGTGCCGCCGGATTTGAGTTCTATTCCATTCCAAAGATCACCTGCTGTTTTAGTTGAAAATTGTGTATAATTTGATGTTACTGTACCGTAAATTTGAATTTTTTTCCCGGACGAAAAATGCAAGTCACATCTTAAATGTGCCGATGTTCCGGTTCCTTCTAAAGTTAGGGTCTTTCCTGAAGGAATTGTAAAATTATCCCCAATATAATAATTATAAAACCCCATGCCTGTTGGCCATGACTCATTTTCAGGAAGTTCTCCGAACCGTGAATCACCCATAGAAGCAGTCATTGTAAAACCTGAAGAAGAAATATTATTTATTTGAGCATTAGATGGATAATTTCCGGAATCGAGTCTTTTAAGATTGGGAGAGGAGAAATCAGTTATATAAGTTTTATTACCACTATAAAAAGCATCTCCATTTAAATTAGAATTCTGTTGGGTACCCCCTGTAGAATCTGCTTCAATTAAATCATGATTGCTATCAGAATTATATAATCGCCAAACCAAAATTCCGTCTTTATCTGAATCGCAGGTATTAATATAACGGTTCCACTTCGTGTTGCTATCTTGAACTTGTCTGTTTTCAATAATTATATGTTCATATGGACCATTGCCGTATGAATTATTTTCATGCAATATATAAACATTGGACAGGCCGTAATCGGTATTGAAAGTTAACTCTACGTCTTGGGGTTCATTTACATCTGTATAAGATACCCATCCTGTGTTAATGCGATATCGTTCATCGGGTGTTAGAGGTGCTGGGCATTCTCCATAAGAAGAACCACCACACCAATGTCCGAAACACATTATACCCCATTTTCCATAAGGATAAGATCCACTATAGTCATCATGATCAATTCCAAGAACATGAGAAAATTCATGACCATTTAAACCGATGCTTACAAATGCGTCATAGGGATCATGTATCATCTCACCAATAGTATAAGTACCTGGTTTACTACTGGCATTAGGATGTAATGCGCCACTATTAAATAAAATATGACCAGCATAAATTATTGCAAGTTTATGAGTTCCAGCCGTAAGCTCATCATAATAATCAATACCTTGCTGACGTTTTGCTACTGCTAAAACACTGTCAACAAAGGCTTGACCGGTCATATTATCACTATATGTTTTAGTATATGGAAAATCAATCCAATTTATTACTCCAACTCCACCAGAATCACTGTTAGCTACTCGACCTAAAAGTGTAAATGTTCCTCTGGACATATCGGAAAAATAATCCCTCATGCTGCCATATGTAGTATAACTATTTGGTGTGGGTGCAGAGGTATAAGTCCTGTCAGAAAAAAATAAATCGGTATAATAACTTCTATAATTATATGTACCTGCTGTATCTGTAAAAACTTATTAATATAACAATTAAAGAATCTGGAAGTACCGCTGTTTTTCCGACACCTTTTATTAGGGTGAAAGATTTATTTACTTTATGAACCGATTTCAAAAATATGGTATTATTTATATCATTCTGATATCTTAAATCTTTCATTTGCATTTCATTTTTATTTTCTTCTCCTACCAAATATGGTGTAGCTAAAATATTACGATCTTTATCATACCTGCCGTAGCACCAGTAACCTTCATTATTCAATATTACTGGGCCGTAATTATTTCGATAAATATGCCCAAATTCATCTACAATATGGTCAATAGTTGCGATTTTACCATCCGGCTGCGAATATTTTTCTGTTCCCAAAAAGTAGGGAGAAGCAAAACATGGAAAAGCACCAGCTGAAACAAGTATTAATACGATTATCATATAAACTTTTTTCATAGCAGCCTCCAGAGTTTTACTTCGTTATTAACCCTTATTATTTTATGAGTAATAGTTTTCTTGTCTGTAACCCCTCCTTTCCTCCTGCTTTTTTTAATGCGGAGAAATAGATACCTGTGGCCATTTCTTTCCCATTATCATCTCTTCCATCCCAGGTAGTTTGAAAAGAGCCTTTTGTTTTTAAACCATTGAAAAGAGTTTTAATTTTTCTGCCAAGGATATCATAAACAGCATGTTCATAATATCCCTGGATTCCAATTTCATAAGGTATAACTGTAGACGAATTAAAGGGATTAGGGGTATTTTGTCCAATAAAGAATGCTTTGTTTTCTTTATGATCGTTGACTATTGATAGAGTTTTACTAAGAAGTACAGAAAAATATTGAGGCCCGTTATATGGAAAACTGCTAATACGAATAATAAAATCGGAATAATTATCATTGTTAAAATTACATCTAATTAATCCAAGTAAGTCCGGATAAAACGGTGCGTGATATCCCCATGAAATTTTTGGCAAATTTAGAGAGAATTTGTGAATCTTTGAATAAATCACTTCATTTTCCCATGCTACCATAACCAATTCATCAGAATTTTCAAGTTGATGTATAATTATTAAATCAAGAATTCCATCATTGTTGGTATCAGTTAAAGAAAAAATACGACTGGGACTACCCAATCCCATTTCTGTGGAATTTGGATCTATTTCCCCTGAAAAAACAAAATCACCCTTGCCATTGCCTGTATATATCGGTGCTTTATTATAATCACTTGACGAGTTATCATAACCACTTGACATTATGTCTACGTCACCATCTCCATTGAAGTCATAAACTCCGAGAACCTCAGCATCTCCAGAAGCATAAAGAGAATTTTTTATAAATGTACCATCATTATTGCCAGTATATGATCGATTAAAACGGAAACCCGCACCCCAATTTTGATAATAATGGTAAACTAAAAGATCAGGTATTGTATCTTTAGTCAGGTCTCCAATGTAAAGAATCTCATAAACACCAATGTCATCGATTTGGTTGCCTTTTTCCGGCTCCCAATTGACTTCTCCGGAAGTGAAAATAATCTCTGTTTTAACCGGTTCCTGAAAAGTTCCATCTCCTTTTCCGAAATATGTCCGCAACTCGGCAACCCTCATTGTTGGAGCGGCGTATTTGATAACAATCGCGATAAGATCCTTGTTGCCGTCATTATTCATATCCCCGGAAACAATGGTTTGCAGTCCTTCCATTCCCAATGATTTGGGCGCTGCAAATTTACCTTCTCCAATCGCCACAAAAAGAGTGTCATTAACACATACATCGGTCAATCCATCATTATTAAAATCGGCAGCGGTTGATGTCTTGGGATTATATATGCCGGTTTCCGTTATTACCTTATTCCCCAAAACGCCGTTTGAAATGTGTGGAAAAACGTTGATAGCGCCATTCCAGTCAACAATGATGACATCTTTGTTCGAATTTTGGTTCTCAGAGCCGATATGTATGAATTTAACTCGTGCATTAAGAGAGTAATCAGTTCGTGTATATTCGGGATACTCATTCGCTGAAGATAAGGAATAGAACATTGAAACAAGAATAAATACGAAGAAAATAATATTATTATTTCTCATTGTTTTAACCCTTCTTTTATGAAATTTAGAAGCGATAAATTTCATAACATTTATAAATATCATTCTACCACTCACTACAATTATCATATTCTTCACCATCAAATGTCAATACACAATGTTATGTATTTTTATCTACACAATATTATGTAGATAAAACATGTTTTTAAATACAATTTCAATCGAGTTTTGTAAGAATAAGTCTTCGCTGGAGTTCGAAGCATGAGTGGATATCAAGCTTTCTCAGGATATTGTTTATATGTGTTCTGATTGTACTGACGCTTTTAAATGATTTTGAAGCTATTTCTTTGGGTTCTGCTCCTTTTCTGATCAATCTGCAAATTTCGAGTTCAGTTTTCGTCAGTTTTTCTACAAGTTTGGAATCTAACGGTGGAGCGAAATCGGAAACCTCATTCAAAAATTTCCCGAATATGTGGGGGCAGAGGAAAAGATTGCCCTCATGCACGCTTCGTACAGCCCCAAAAACTTCCTCGTAATGACAGGTTTTTTGTGCATATCCATATCCCCCTTCCTGGATAAAATTGCTGATGATATTGATATCCCCGTTTTCAAAGACGCCGACGATTTTAACTTTTTCGGAAAATTCTTTCATGAATTCTCCTATATTCTTTGAATCCCGGAACCGGTCCATACCGAAATCAAGAACGAGTATTTCAGGCCGGTGGGTTTCCATGAGAGAAAACAGGTTTCCGAGCGTATCCGTTTCGGCGGCAATATCGATACTGTTTTCTTTTCGGAGCTTTTCGGAAAGCGTTTTCAGATAGGAAGGCGTGCAGGCAAGAAGGACTTTTATTTTCATTTCTTAACCTATTTGTTTACAGGTGCAAAAATAGTAGTCTATTTTTAAGAAATGGTACAAAAAGAAATATTATATGTCAAGGATTATTTTGTTATTATTAATAACAATTAAGTATTATTCAGAATAACACAGGGGCAAAAATGATTAACTACCTATCTGCAGAATTGAGAGGAATTTTAGATTAAAACAATGATACCTGAATTTCGCAACTATGACAAAGGTTCTCTTACCTGCTCCCCGGTTCGTATGCAGCGGAAACACCGGTGATGAGAACTTTACCCGACTTTTCCGCACCCTCCGGGTAGTAACTGACCTGTGCCTGTGAGGTTGCCGCTGCACCGCCCACCGTAATCTTTCCGGTCCACACTTCGTTTTTCTTCCAGAAAAGACAGCCCTCAATTTTGTAGATATAAACACCGGGCGCAACAGTCCTGCCCGACGAATCCTTCATGTCCCAGACCACAGAGAGCCTGCCGGGCTTCGGTGTGGCTCCGCTCATCGCGTCGATCCGTTCTTTCGTGAGGTTCTTGATATCCGAGGCTTTGACCCAGTTGACGAGCGACTGCTGACGCTTTTTCCAGCCGTCTTTTCGGGCAGTATAGTTCGTAACGAAGAGCGTCCTGACATATCTGCCCGTTTCGTCTTCTATCCATATCGCGAACTGATTGCTCGCGAACCCCCTGATTTTGGTATAGGTGTAATTGACCGTAACTTTGCCGTTCGCCGGCGCCTGGGTTTGCGCGAATGCAATTCCCTCGGAAACGACGAAAAGGAATAAAAATGCGTAAGCAGTGGTCACCGCAAGCCTTTTGCCAAAAAGAGAATGAATGGACATTATTTGCCTCCCCGACTGAAATGACATTTTTGCATCTCGGATACTAACCATGTTTCTATTGTGATTTTATAGTACAATTTTCTTTTGGCGCAGGCAACTATTTTTAAAACATATTCCTGCGGAGCTGCGACAGATCGGGATTGCGGGTATCCGACCGCAATTGTGAACAGGGAATTCCGATTACTTTCCCCTGTACTTTACCGCGAGGAAGACAATGACCAGATTCACCATGAAGGCAACAGAATTCGTGACTATCAGGCAGATACTGTTTATGAGCAGGCCATACCATACCCACCACGCCTGCCCGAACATGAACATGGAGAACATGGACAGGCTGATATCGTCAGCCGATCTTCTCTTCACCAGCCGCGATATCTGCGGAAGTCCCGAAAACGCCATTACAGTACCGATAAGTGTCATCCATATTTCAGCAGTGAGCATTATTTCCTCAATTCAAGTTAAGAATATTATTTTGGTTGAAAAGAAGGCATTAATATAATTTTTGAGAGTATAAATCAAACTAGTAAAAAAAGCCAAACAGAGGTCATTCATCCGGTAGAGATATTCTCCCGGCCATGCTTTTTTAAACTACAGCCCCGGCTTCGACAAGCTCAGCCTCCCTAACCGATCTGCCCTTTTTAAACTACAGCCCCCTAAATCCCCCAAAGGGGGACTTGAAAGACCGGTAGACAGACAGCAGCATAGTTCGCTGAGGCTAAAGTACGACTGACTACTGAGCCTGTCCGTGTGCTGAGCCTGCCCGTGCGCGCCGGCCAGAGAGGTTCAGCCGTCCGAGGACGCTGCCGGTTTCCTGCGGCAGTTCGTTTTTTATAAAAAGGGGGCGTAAAATTACCTTTTTTGATTATATTACCGTCATTCACTGAATTTCCTCATCCTGTAACTTGATACCCCCCGAGGCTCATGAAATCCAAAGAAGTATTGTTCATAAAAGGCGCCCGTGAACACAATCTGAAAAATATCGATGTGGTGATCCCGCGGAATACACTGACAGTCATCACCGGGCTTTCCGGTTCGGGTAAATCATCGCTGGCGTTCGACACCATCTATGCCGAGGGGCAGCGAAGGTATGTGGAGAGCCTTTCGTCCTATGCACGGCAGTTTCTGGGGCTGATGGAAAAACCCGATGTCGAATACATCGAGGGATTGTCTCCGGCAATCTCCATCGAGCAGCGGGTGGCTTCCCACAACCCGCGTTCCACAGTTGGCACAGTAACCGAGATCTATGATTATCTCCGTCTCCTCTATGCCCGTCTTGGAGT
>JBAYHX010000045.1:0-13070 GCA_041665965.1 Candidatus Latescibacterota bacterium | reverse complement strand
CGCCGGGAAATATCCTGTGGACAGCATGTATGTTTCCCATACACGCTACGCTACGCCGTCTTTCTGGACGAATCTTTTCGGCTGCGGATGCAGTTACTGCCGTGAGGCGGCAGCCAGTTCCGGCTACGATTTCGAGAAAATGCGCGCATCGATGACCAATCTCCGCCGCAAGCTGGAAAATCTGGACAAAAAAACGCTCGAAAGCGCCGCGAAATTCCGTCTGACTCTCGGAGATTTTCTCACCCTCCTCGGCGAAGACAACGGGGTGCTCGACTGGCTGTATTTCAGAGCGCAGGTGGTCGGGAACGCGCTGAAACGCATCCATGATTCGGTGCATGTCGCCACCGGCGACCGCTGCGGTTTTGTGACCGACACCCACAATATCACCATGTCGCTCCTGGTCGGGCATAATTATTCCGATCTGATCGGCGGGGCCTCGGATGCTTTTCATCCTCTTTCCTGGTGCGACTACCAGCATATAAGCGTCATTGCCGTGTGGGCGAACCAGCTTTGCCAGTGGGCGCCGGGGCTTTCCGAATCGACTGCGCTCAAACTGGTCACCGCCTTTTTCGGATGGGATGAGATCGGGCTTCCGACCGGCAGCATCGCCGATCTCCGCATCGGGAAAACCGCGGAAGAGCATGGGATATACAGCGACGCCTCCAAAGGGTTTTACGGGTATTTCAACCCGGATCTGACAGAACGGCTCATGATCCGTGAATGGACACGGCTCGCCGCATTCAATCACGGAAGAATCCCGGCTCATCCGGTGATCAAGGGATACGAATGGCCGGAAAAGGTCTGCCGCGATCTCATGGAACGTTCTTTTGATCTTGGATTGGACGGTTATGTTTTCCAGCGGACGGAGAATCTTATTAAAATGAAGTGACAATTGTCTAAACCATGATTTGCAGGATTTCAGAGTTATCGGAATTGAACTCTGCCGAGGAATGGATGTGCATTCCGAAAAAGCAGGGATCGGTTGCGCTCGAATGGTGACCGGTACATTATGAAGAAAAATCAGGCAAATCCAATCATCATGTAAATCAAGGTTCAGATGTTCTTTATCGCTTTGCAACCCTATTTGAGAAAAGGGGGATTTTTTTGAGCGGATTGTATGTAGGAGTTGATCTCGGGGGAACAAATGTGAGATCCGGCCTTGTCGACGGCGAAGGAAACATCCTCTGCCGTGATAAGCGGAAAACGCTCGCCCGTGAATCTGCGGAAACCCCCGTTCGTCAGATTGTGGATTCGATAACCGAGGTAGTGTGTCAGGGAAAAATGAACCTTTCCGATCTAACCGCAATCGGGATCGGTTCCCCCGGGCCGCTCTCCGGCAAAAAAGGGATGATCCTCAGAGCGGGGAATCTGCCCCACTGGATAAATTTTCCGCTGGCGGAGATCATCCGTGAAAGGACCGGAGTCAGGACATGGATTCAGAATGACGCCAACGTATTTGCGCTGGGCGAATGGTGGAAAGGGTCGGGCAGGGGGCTCGACAATTTCTTTATCCTGACACTCGGAACCGGCATCGGAGGAGGAGCGATCTGCGAGGGGAAACTGCTTACCGGATTCAACGACAACGCTTCCGAATTCGGCCACATGACCATCGACTACAACGGAGTCCAGTGCTGGTGCGGGCAGAGAGGATGTCTGGAGATGTATTCTTCTGCAACCGGCCTTGTCCGGATGACCCTTGAGGCTGTTGCCAACGAACATATAAAAACGCCCCTTTCCGCCTACCTTTGCAAACCGGAAGAGCTGAATTCCTACATCATCTATACGTATGCAAAAGAAGGCGACGATTTTGCGGTCTCAATGTTTGATAAAGCGGGATATATTCTTGGAATCGGCATTGTGAACGCCCTGAATCTGCTCAATTTCGAACGGGTGGCTATCGGCGGCGGACTTTCACGGGCGGGAGACCTTATTTTCGAACCGGCGCGGCGGGCGCTGGAAGAGCGCGGGTTCCAATCGTTCAACAGGGATGTCAGCATCGTTCCCGCGGAACTTCAGGAAGATGCGGCAATCCTCGGCGCGGTACGCATGGTTATCGAAAAGGCTGAGGAATAGACCATGGTTCATGATGACTGGAGGCAGCCATTCAGAAAAAAAGGCTGGAAGTTTTGGAATGCGGCCTTTGTCATCGGGTTGTTCCTTTCTCTCCCTTGCTTTACCGCAAGCGTGTCAGCGGAAAATGAAAATCAGGCCGGAGCCATTCAATCGAAAGCTGCCAGGGCAGGCGGCGATTCCCTTGTTATCCCGTCAGTGTTCGTTATTCCCCCGGACAGTATTAAATCCTTTATCCCCAAAGAAATCAATCCTAAAAAAGCAATGCTCAAATCTCTCCTGATCCCCGGAGGAGGACAGCTTGCCAACGGGAGCAGGAAAAAGGCATTTCTGTTCATCGCTACCGAGCTTGTCTGTCTGGGGGGAGTGATCTATGAAACGCATCTTCTCGGGGGAGAAGATCTCTCGGATTTAGATAAGGAGTTTATCAGAACGGACCGTAACACTTTTATCCTTGTCTGGCTCGGCGCAAAGCTTTTCGGCATGGTTGACGCTTATGTGGATGCCCAGTTCAAGCATTTTACCGTGGGCGACGTAACTCCGCCGGGAATGACGAATCCCGATGCAGTCCCGGCCGGAAAGTAAATTCCCGGGAAAGCTTTCCTGCAAGAAACTACCCCGCTACAAACTGCGAGGTATCCAAAGATAATCCCCCTGTCACCTTTGGTGACATCCCCCTTGTTAAGGGGGATAAAATTCTCTGACGTCGGTATAGGTTTCCCCCCTTAACAAGGGGGGATGCCGTAGGCATGGGGGATCTTATACCACAAGAGGCGGGAATTACCCTTGTATGTTAAAAATATCAGTCAAAAGGGAACTATTCTTTCCTGCACAATTCCGTGCCCTCTACGAACGAATCGACAACAGCGCTTATATGAGGATAGAACATTTTGCCGCCGGAAATGAGGTTGTCCAGAATTTTCAGAAGAACAAAGGTCAGACCTAAAAACAGGAAGGCGGCGGCGACCGGCACAAATCCGCTCCCGAATTGTTCCCCGACCAGATAACCGACAATCATGGAAATGATGGGCACTATCCAGATTAGCGTTGCGGAAAAGATAACTTTCCCGGGTTCGGCCTCGAATACAACTTTATCGGAAATCTGTGCTCCGCATTCGTTCAAAACGGTTATTTCACGGCTGGTTTGGGTATTGGTGTGGCAGGTAGTACGGTTGGAACACCCGGTGCATTCATACCCTGAAGTGACTTTCACTATCGCTTTGTTCCCTTTGAGAGAAACGATTACCCCCTGCCCGGTCATGGAAGCGCGTTCCTTTCTATTTCGATCTCGCGGCTGTGATCCTTATCTCTGTTACCATAAAGGATTGTCACTTTGATGGCGTTTTCCGGGAGATTCTCCCCCATTTTTTCCGCCCATTCCACCAGACAGATACCATCGCCGAACAAATACTCCTCCACTCCGATATCCAGCATTTCCTGAAGGTTGTTCAGACGGTAGAGGTCCATATGATAAAGAGTAATATCACCCCGGTACTCGTTGATAAGGGTAAAGGTAGGGCTCGAGACCTCTCCGCTTACTTTGAGTTCGGCGGCAACCCCTTTTGCAAAAACCGTTTTCCCGGCTCCCAGCTCTCCGGTAAGCGCGACTATGTCACCACAACGGAGAGTGCGTGCGAAATCGGCGGCAAGTTCAGCAGTTTCTTTTTCCGAATGGGTGACAAACCGTTCTTTCATAGCTGTCAGATTCCTGATATCTATACTTCGTTTTCAAAAAAATGCGCTTCGCTTTCATCCTTCAGATTCTCTTTTTACCGGGGCCTCAGAATCCCGATGGGCAGGATCATCTCCTCCATGGATATTCCCCCGTGCTGGAGGGTGTTCTGGTAGAGTTTTTCGTACTCCCTGAAATTATTCGGGTACACCAGATAGAAATCATCCTTGGCAAAAAGATAGTTTGTTCCTGTCCCGACTGAGGGCAGTCCATACGCCGCCGGGTCATCCACCAGAAAAACCTCCGCGGGATCGCATTTCAGGTTGCGGCCGTATTTGTAGCGGACATTGGTTGAGGTAGAGCGGTCGCCCCGTACGACGCTCGCTCTTTCGCCGCTGATACTGCCGTGATCGGTAGTCAGAACTACCGTTCCCCCTTCATCCGCTATTGACTGGAGGATGTCAAGCAGCGCCGAGTGGCCGAACCATGACCGGGTAAGGCTGCGAAATGCCGCATCATTCGGCGCGATCTCCTGAAGGATATTGCTTTCCGACCGGTGGTGCGAGAGAATATCGATAAAATTATACACCACGGTTACACACTTGTTGTCTCGAAGATTGCTCAGTTTCTTATGAAAAGCTATGGCATTCTCGGTATCGGCAATTTTTTCGAAGTGAGGTTTACGGTCGAGCCTGATCCCCTTCCGCGAAAGGTACATTTCCATAAGAGCAGGCTCATAAAGATTCATTCCCCTTTCGTTGTGAACACCGCTGAGATACAACTCGGGATACATTTTAGCGATCTCGCTGGGGAGAAGGCCGGAGAAAAGGGAATTGCGGCAAAAAGGAGTGGCTGTCGGTAAAAGAGAATAATAATAGGAACGCTGCACCTGGAACATTTTTTCAAGCGTAGGCTCGATGGCGAGCCAGTGATCGAGACGGAAGCAGTCTATGATAAAAATATATAGCTTTTCTTCGTTTTTTAGAAGAGGGGCGACATACTGATCGAACACGTGATGCGAGAGTATCGGCCCTTTTCCCTGAACCCAGGAAAGGTAATTTTTCTCGACATACATGCCAAATTCATGGTTGAATTCTTTCTTCTGGTCTGCATGAAGCTGGTTCAGCCCTGCATCGTTGTATTCCTCGATCTCGATGTCCCATGTGGAAAGCCGTGCATGAAGGAACGCCCAGCGTTCATAATCAAGACCCGAAGCCAACTCCGCCCTGTTCTGATTTGCCTGCATGGCGTATTCGCGGCTCACCCGCTCGCTGCGAAGCTGACGGGTTTCGAGGAGCCTTTTCAGCGTGGTGAAAATCTGGCTCGGATTCACCGGTTTGATGAGATAGTCGCTTATTCTTGCACCCATGGCGTCATTCATGATGTGCTCTTCTTCGCTTTTGGTGATCATAATCACCGGCAGCCCCGGATCCAGATTTTTTATCTCTGCAAGAACGCTGAGTCCATCCAGGCCGGGCATCATTTCGTCCAGAAGGATCGCATCGAACGTATGCTGTTTGACCAGCGTTATCGCATCCTCGCCGTTTGATACCGGGGTGATGTGGTACCCTTTTTTTTCGAGAAAAATGATATGTCCTTTGAGTATATCGATCTCGTCATCAACCCAGAGAATTTTACGCTGCATAGTTTATCTGCTCTTTTCTGTCAGTTTTTTTTCATTTACCGCGGGCAGAATCACCCGAAATGTAGTACCTGCTCCCAGCTTGCTCTCAAGGAGTATGATCTTGCCCTCATGGTAATCGTCTATGATCCGCTGCGTCAGACTGAGTCCCAGACCCCATCCCCGTTTCTTTGTGGTAAATCCGGGTTTCATTACTTTCCCCTGGTCGGAATGCGGAATTCCTTTCCCGTTGTCTTTGAAATCCAGGATGACATGTTTGAAATCCTTACTCATCGACCCGCTCACCGAAATACAACCATCCTTGTTTTCGATGGAAGCGATTGAATTCTTTATGAGATTTTCAAAAGCCCAGTTGAGGAGCTCATGATTCCCCATGATATGCAGGTTTTTGGGATAATTCCCCTCGATGGTCACTTTCCTTCCCATATGGGGAACTCGCGCTCGATAATAATCCAACACTTCTTCAATAACGTCCGAAAGGATTATCGGTTGCAATTCCGGCCGGGACCCGATGTTCGAAAACCGCGCGGCCACCCTGGTCAGACGTTTGACATCGTACTCCATCTCCGGAACTGCCTGATCGAGAAGAGAAGGATCCTGTTCCGTTTTCAAAAGCTCCAGCCAGCCTCCTATGGAACTTATCGGCGTGCCGAGCTGATGCGCTGTCTCTTTGGCCATGCCGACCCAGATCGAACGCTGTTCGGCGTTGGTAATATTCCTGAATCCAATTAAGCCCACATATAGCAGAATAAGGATAACCATGAACTGGATAATGGGAAGCCATCCGATCAGCGAGAGAAATTTTAGATCGCCGTAATGAAGAAGCCATGTACGGTCAATTGTCACCGGATAAATCGAAACGAATTCATACCAGCTTCCTTCTCTTTTCAACTTCTTTATTTCAGTTTTCAATTTCGCCATCGCCGCCTGAGACGTATCATGGGGGGCGACAGAGGATATACCTTTCCAATATAAGGGCTCGCCTGTTTTTTTTACGACAACGATTATCGGCCAGTTCCCCATGTAGTTTACGCCATGGAGCACGAGCTGCGGTTTATTCTCTCCGAAAAAACGCTCCGGAGGCGAAAAAGAATCTATCTTCTCAATTACAGAACGAATCTGCATCCGGTCGTCCTTCCCCGGAATGTTCCTTCCGAAAAGAAAAACCCCAAGAGAATCGGTTACCACCACCGGAAAGAAGTGTGACGGTGACTGTTCATACACGACAAGCGTATCGATATGAAGCTCAAGGCGGGGCATCGAAAAAGGCTCGGGTTTGTTTGTCCGATCCATTTTTTTTATGAGTTCGACAAGTTTCATCCGTCCTTTCTGGGTGGTGTCGGAGCGATCTATTCCGACATTTCTCCAGTACCCGGGCAGCGGATTCAAATACTTATCTGAAAAAATGACTCCGTACGGCGACTCCTGGACGACTTTCTGGAACAGGCTGGTACTCAACCCGTTATCATCGGGATATTGAGGATCAATGATGCTGATGTAAATTTCCGCCTGAGTCTTGATCACCGATTTCTGATAATTCCGCACATGATCGAAAATCATCTGGGTATACAGCCAGAACGTGAGGGCTATACCGACCAGGAGGATAAAGATCGTTGCTTTCACAATCCCGTAAGAAAATCCCGAGAGCCTGAATTTTTTGAATGGTAAATTCACTAATGGGCACCTTTTGCGCCGATAACTACAAAAACAGTCGCGATGATTATTTTAAAATCCATCGACAGCGACATGTTCTCGATGTAATAGAGATCATATTTCAGCTTTTCACGGACATCATCGAGCGAGCGGTCATAATTATGCTTTATCTGCGCCCACCCTGTAAGCCCGGGTTTCACCTTGAGCCTGAGAGGGTAATAGGGAATTTTCTTTTTGAGCTGTTCCACAAAAAAAGCCCTCTCCGGCCTTGGACCAACAAGGCTCATATCACCTTTGAGGATATTGAACAACTGGGGCAGCTCATCCATTCGGGATTTACGGATAATATTTCCTACCCTTGTGATGCGGGCGTCATTTTTATCAGCCCAGACCGGCCCGCTCATTTTTTCAGCATCCTCTTTCATGGACCGGAATTTCCAGAGCTTGAACGGGACACCTCTATATCCGATCCGCTCCTGAATGTAGAGAACCGGGCCGCGCGAATCCAACTTTATTGCAACCGTAATTATCGCTATAACCGGGAGAAAAAGCAACAAACCGACGAGACTTGCCGTAATATCGAAAACCCTTTTGACATTCTTTTCCCACGGGGGCATAGGCTCCGCGAGAATCCGTATCATCGGAAAGCCGTAAAGCTGGTTGAACATCATCCTGCGGGCCAATATGTCCGCAGGACCCGGAAGAATCGAAAAGTCGACATCATACGAATCCGCTGCCGATACAAGACGGAAAATCTCTTCTTCTTCCTTGAATTCGAGAGCGATAAGGACATCGGTAATATTCAAAGATTTTATGATGGTGTTCAGATCTTTAACTGTTCCCAGAACATCGATACTTTCTACCGATTTTGGGTGACGGCCGCGATCGATGAGGACAACTCCCTTTACATCATAACCGAGCGCTGGAGCCTTCTTGATTTTTTTGAGCATATCGGCGGTATTCTCAAGCGTCCCGACAATCACCGAATGCCGCAGTCCAAATCCTTTCAGAAGCAGCATTCGCTGCACAGTTCTCACCGCCAGCCGTTCGGTTCCCACAAGCAGAACCATCGATGCCCAGTATCCGAGAACGATGAGTTTCGAAGCCGAGATGGATATATCCGCGGAGAAGGCGATAAGGAGGAAAAAAATTCCACCGGCGGTGATTGTTTTATATACCAGGATAACCTCATCGAACCGTGAGGCGTACTTCCATTTTCCGTAGAGGCCGAACAGGGCAAAAAGAAGAAGCCAGAAAATATTGATGATCACAAGGGGAAGCAGGAGATGGCCGAGCGGTATAAAAGTTTTGTTCGGGGAGAGACCGCTTTTGAACGAAAGCCAGTAAGTAAAAAGAAAAGCAGATGTTATCATTGCCTGGTCAAAAACCAGAAGCAGTTTTACATAGGGCGATTTCACCACCAGCAGTCCTCCCTTCAAACATCCTCGTAAACCGCAACGATCCGTTTCGATATTTCCGAAAGGGAAAACCGCTCCCTGGCGGACTCTGCGAGCTGTTCCGGTCCGAGAATGCCCCTTCGATCCAGCGCTTTTATTATAGCATCACCCAAAGATTCCGGGTCTCTGGGCGGTACAATAAAACCAAGACCCTCCTTTACAATTTCTTCCGGTCCGCCGCAGCGGGTTGCGACTACAGGCCTGCCGCAGGCGAGGGCTTCGACTGCAACTATCCCGAAACCTTCGCTGATGCTGGGGAGCACAAGAACATCCGAAGCCCGTATCCAGTCCGGCAGATTACAGTTCGTCACTTTCTCACAGATTCTCACCTGCTGCCCGATCCCCAGTTCCCGTATCTGATTTTGATAGGCCCGGCTGTCCTTTCCTCCAGGCTTTGCGCCGACCAGGACAAGCTCGCATTCAGGGCGGGAACGCAACACAGCGGGAAATGATCCGATAAGATATTCGATGCCTTTAACCGGTAAAAAGTTCCCGATGAAGATAATTCGCGGGCAATCCGGATCAAACCCAAGCTTCCTGCATGCCTCTTTTTTTTCACCGGGAGTAAAAAGAGAGGTATTTACTCCATTCGGTATGATTTCAATTTTTGCAGTGACGCCGATTTCTTCGAGAGTGTTTTTCAGAGACCCGCTGACAGCCAGTATTCGACTCGAAGAATTAAGCGACCGCACAATCTCCGGCCTGAGAGACGGATTCATTGCATTGACATTGACATCGCTGCCGTGAACAGTGACCACTATCGGATACTGTCTGCTTAAAACGGTAACAGCAGCTACCCCGTCCGGGAAAGCATTATGCGCGTGAATGAGATCACAGCCGGAAAAGAATTCTCTGACAAGAGAAATGGAGATCGACAGGCTTTTTGTGGAGAGGGATTGAAAAAACCATTGGGGAAAACCCGGGGAAAAAGGCCTCAGCACCGGGTAGCCGTGTGACGCAGTAAAAGAATGATCTTCACCCAGAAAATATTGATTATAAAAAGGGGATAACAGCCGTATATCTACAAAATCGGCAAGACTGTCCAGCTCATCTTTGACAAATGTTCCGAAAAACGGATCATGCGAGGAAGGATAATACATCGAAAGTACGCCTACTTTCATGCCTGGTTCCTCTTCAGAAATTTTTTGATACCTGCGAAAACATAGGTAAAATCAGAATACCGGGGAAGGTAAATCTGGCTCAGACCGACCCCTGTGATCTTTTTGAAATAAAGACTAGTATATAACATCCAGCCCACACTTACCAAAGTAAATGATAACGCAATTCCGGTCACTCCCATGCTATCGATAAACAAATAGTCCAGCAGCAAAGCCGATCCGGCTACCACAAACGGTGCAAGGATAATCCGCATCGGATATCCATGCGCCCAGAAAAACCCGTTCAACACACACCCCGAATTAATGGCTATCATACCGGGTAACATTATAATCAGGGGTGTATATGCAGACATATACTGAGAGCTGGATATAACAATGATAAGTCCTTTCCCAAAAAGCGCAGCCCCGACCGAAGCCGCAAAAGAAAAGAGCGTTACATGCCGGACGGTAAGAACTGTCATTCTGGATCCCGAAGCAATATCCTGCTGTACTACATTGGAAAAGAGAAACCCGCTTGTCACATCGGAAAAACGCTGAAGAACCTGGAAGACTCTGTAACATACAGAGAAAATAGCCAGCATGGTAAATGTTTTCGCCGGATCGCCGATTATCGGCCCGATGGCAAAAACATGAACATTGATCATGAGAAACATGCCGATAATTGCCAGCCATGACCGTACGCCAAGTTTGCGGGACTGATTGAAAACGCTCCATGACGGTTTTATCGAATATCCATGAACTGCCATATGCGAAAATAAAGCCCAGCACATTCCTACAATTCCGCCTACAGCCCAGGCAAGCAAAACCGCGCGAAGCCCCATGTGAAATACTGTCAGGAACAACATATTGAGAAAGAGAAAAACGCTTCCGCCAATTATTTGTGTAAGCCCATAAGAAACTGTACGGTTACTGACCAGGAGAAGCGAAAGAGAGCTGTCCCGTATCATAATGATAACAGCAACTCCTATCGCGGCAAGAATAAACAGCAGGGGAACACCCGGAAAAAATGTCTTGATTACAGGATCAAATACTGCAAGGAAAGGGATGAGAATTATACTGACAATGATGCAATACCAGATTGTATTGGCGATCAGAGTCTTACTCAAATCATTAGCCCGTCCGGCGATATTCATATTTGAAAGCCGGAGCCAATCGCTTGAAAACAAGGAAATGAGAACCGAAAAGCGTAAAATAAGAAAATAAAGCCCGTTATTTTCCTTATCCAGACAAATATAAAGAAGTTTGTTGTTAAGAAAGGCGAGAACCAACAGTATCAAGTTGGCTCCCATTACAATGGATAACCCTCTAAGAAAACTCATATCGCCGTGACATCACCTGTCGATCCTTAAAAACCGGCTTAACTGCTCGAGTTTTTGCTGGTTTTTCAAACTCAAGCCGGACAAACGGTTTAAATACTCAATCGTGATGATCGTGACCAAGGAGAAAAAGATAGAAGCGGCGCCTGCGATCAAGATCATAAGGAAGGGTTTCGGTTTCGAAGGTTCTATTGGTGGTCTGGCCAAGTCGAGAATCGAAACGGTAGAAGTATTGTTCACCTGCTCGATTCTTGATTCCTCGTATTGGTTACGGAGAAGCTGTTCCAGCATCCCGAGCGCGGTAATACGCCGTGACAGCTTTTGGTACTCCATCACCAGGGATGCCGATTCCTGCAAGGGTACAAACAACGTTTCCCGGCTTCCCTTTGGTCCGCCGAATCGCATGTCATGGAGCTGCTCTTCACGGAATTGCAGTTTTTTCTGAAGATCTGTAACCATGGGATTATCGGATGTTAATGACTTCGATTTCATTTCCTTGAGCTGGTTTTCGATTTTCATAATATCCACTTCAAGTTCAGCGGTTACCGAAAGTGCAACACGTTCCTGCTGGAAAGGCGAAACAGCCTTGGTTTCGGTCTGAAATTTTTTCATACCCATTTCGGCTTGTTTCGTTGCCTGGTCGTTTTCGATCAGCATCTGCTCGATGAAATCCGCTCGTTCCCGTGAAGCGCGATGATTGACGGACTGGTTTACAGAATCGAGCACGGTAGCATACATATTACAGATATCGGCTGCCCGAACCGGGTCTTTGTCTTCGTATTCGATTTTTATCAGACCTTCTTTGGAAAGCGATATATGTGTCAGTTTTTTTAAACATGCAACTGCGATATCACGGTCGGGGGCCCCATATACTTTTACCAGATTGAACTTGTCGACAAGAACGATTCCAACTACATGGCTTTTGAGAATGCCCATGAATATATCTGTGGGAGATCCCTGTGTGCCGAGACGGAGGGTTGTCACCTGGCTGGCAAGCTGTTCAGCAAATCCAAAACCCTTTTTTGTTTCCTGCGGAGGCATAAGATAAATGGCGGTACTGTAATATCTGGACATGAACATACTTGCAATTCCGGTGAGAAGACAAACGATGATGAAATTCAACACAATGAATTTTCTGGCTTTAAAAAAAACATAAACATAATCCAGAATATTTATTTCCTTACTCTCCATACTAACTCCCGAAAACAACATAAAAGCCGATTAAAAGTCTTTAAGCTGCTTGGCAAGGATAATTATAGTAGCTGCATTGGCTAAAACACCGAAAGAATCTTTCACTGAACTCCAAATATCCCTGGGCTTCGTTTCAGGAATATGTATGGTGTCGCCAGGTTCTACAATAATCTTTTTGCTCAGTTTGAAATATTGCCCTGTTTTGGATTTTATAATCCTGGTTTTTCCCTTGTCGGCGTTGTAATTGAATCCCCCTGCCTTCGTTAAATAAAAATTTGTATCTTTGTTCTTCTCCCATTTGATGTACCCGGGCTGTTGTACTGCGCCGGTAATCCTGACCAGATCACGGTTCGCAGGTATCGTGATACGATCACGGTTAACGAGAATTATATCATTGGAGAGATCGTTTTCCTCAAATAGTTTAACGAAATCAATGGAGATTTCTCCCTGCCTGGACCGTGCAAAACTCTTGAACAGGTCATATTCCTCCCGTGTCATATCTGCAACATTCATTCTGCGCAGACGCGCATATTCCAGGTCCTGGGAGGTGGCGGCTGAACTCCGGTTTATGCTGGCTTCTTCAAGATTGGCATTCTTCGTTAA
This sequence comes from Candidatus Latescibacterota bacterium, assembly GCA_041665965.1. Classification (GTDB taxonomy): domain Bacteria; phylum Latescibacterota; class Latescibacteria; order Latescibacterales; family Latescibacteraceae; genus JAUYCD01. The sequence continues at coordinate 348 of JBAYHX010000045.1, read as the reverse complement.
TCCCCCCGCCAAAGCCACTATTTCAGTAAGTGTTGTTTGATTAGGAGTAATGGGATACGTACCGGGATATTTTACTTCACCTCCAAGAGTCACATTTGCAAGGGTTTTGTAATCATATTTCTTCCAGACGGAAAGACGGTCTGACTCCTGGAGAAGATATTTGGGATCATCAGGATTATTGTACAGGGCATCATAAAGATTGATCTCGATGCTGACAATTTCCTTCCCTATACTGTCAAAATGAACGAGGGTGGCGCGTGAAGTATCGGCAGCAGTGGTGATACCGCTTCCGAATTTAATAAGATCAAGCACCCGGTCGCCCGGTTTGAATTCATACCTTCCAGGGTT
>JBAYHX010000044.1:0-13086 GCA_041665965.1 Candidatus Latescibacterota bacterium | reverse complement strand
TCGCCGGCATGACCGTGGATCATGATGAGGACATCGTATTTGGAGGAAATGCGCTCGATCTCTTCCGCCAATTGCGGGATAGCGGCGATTGGGACAACGACATCCTCGAAACTCCTCCGTTTGCTGTAGAGGATGAGCGCCTCGCCGAAATTGCGGCGGATATTCCAGAGACGCTCCTGAGTGGTGTAGTTGTCTGCGACATAAACCTCCTGCGCGCCGTTCTCCATGCAGAGATTCCCGATGGCGTCATACGACTCCTCCACCTCGGCGTTGCTGCTCCCGTCCACTTCGATGAGAAGCATGGCGGCGGAGTTCTCGTACGGGATTTTTTCATTGAGGTACAGGCACGCGTAATGGAAACTGATATAGTCCATAAACTCGATGGCGGTTGGTACGATTCCGAGTTCGCTCATAATCCTCGGAACAATCCCGATAGCGCTCGGAATATCCGGAAACAGTACGAAAAGGTCAGCCTTGACCTTAGGAACAGGAAGAAGCTTTAAAAAAACTTTTGTGATGATGCCGAGCGTCCCCTCCGAGCCGACAAGGAAAGCCCGCAGGTTGTAACCGGTTACATCTTTAATACGCTTCCCGCCTGTGGTGACAATTTCCCCGGTGGGAGTTACAAACTCCAGCCCGAGTATATACCGCTCTGTTACGCCGTATTTCACCGCCTTGCCGCCGCCGGCATTCTCCGCAACATTGCCTCCGATGAAACATGTTTCCAGGCTCATCGGATAACCCGCGAAGAAGAGGCCGAGGTCTTTCACCTTTTTGTTGATGTCATTGGTAACCACACCGGGTTCCACCACTACCACCATATTCCGCTCGTCGACTTCCGATATTTCGTTCATCCGCTCGAGGGAAAGAACGATGCCTCCATATACAGGCACTGCTCCGCCGGAAAGCCCGCTTCCGGCTCCACGAGGAGTCACAGGGAATAACCGCTCGTTAGCAAGCCTCATAATCGCGGCGATTTCATTGGTTGTTCGAGGCTTCACTACCACTTCCGGCATGGTAGCGTACGCCGGGTCACCGACCTCGTCATGAGAGTACGGCTCCCGTTTTTCCTCGTCGGTGAGAACAAAATTTTCACCGACAATCTCCCGTAGCAGCCCGACCGTATCCTTATTTATTTTATTATATCGGCTGTTGTTCATTTCTTTGTGGGATTCCTTCACAATGTTTTTAAAGACTATTGAAAAACACTCTATCGAATGAAATTCAGGCTTCATTATCTCAAATACTGTATTTATGCAAAAAACTGAAAAAGAATTTTCACCTTCTCTTCATCTATATTTTGGAAAATATAACATAACGGCAGGAAAAGTAAAATACAACAAGTTCTGAATTCAACAAAAAAGGGATTGCTGTCCCTCATGGTTACGAATATTTTATGAAAAATCCACGCACCGGTGATAACTAATGAAAAATCACTGCACATGTACATAACATGACGAGGAGTATTCTGATGAAAGCGGCGAGAATTTACGGCCCGCACGATATACGGTTTATCGATGTCCCGACTCCCCAACCCGGGAGGGGCGAACTTTTATGCCGTGTGGTGCGTTCGGGAATATGCGGTACCGATCACGCGATCTATACCGGTGAATTTTCTTTTGTAAAAAGCGGCGCTGTCCCATTCCCCATGACGCCGGGTCATGAATGGTCCGGCGTAGTGGAAAAGATCGGCGAAGGAGTCGAAAATTTCTGCCGGGGCGACCGTGTGGTGGGAGACACCAGTGTCGCCTGCGGGGTATGCTATGAATGTCTTATCGGCCGGTACGACCATTGCAGGAAAAGCCGGGCGGTCGGCACTATTCTTTGCTGGGACGGCGCCTATGCGGAATACATTCTCATGCCTGCCCGTCATGTCTTCCCGCTGCCCGAAACGATCACTTTCGACAATGCTGCGATGGTGGAACCTGCGGCGACAGCGCTCTATGCAGTTACCCTCGCAGAGGTGAAAATCGGAGATACCGTGCTTGTGCTGGGCTCCGGCCCTATCGGGATAGCGGCGGCAAAACTTGCCAAGTTGTGCGGCGCGTCAAAAGTGGTAATCGTCGGGAGGAAAGAGTTCAAGCTCCGTAAGGCGCTCGATCTCGGAATCGATGATGTTGTCAACACGGATATTACTCCTTTCGAGGAGGGCGTTCGGAACGCTTTCGGAGAGCTGGGAGTGGAACATGTCATCGAGGCCTCCGGGTCCATCGAACTCTTTAAAAAAACGCTTCCTCTTGTGAACCAGAGCGCCGTTATCTCCATGGTTGCGTTCTACGAGAAATTGATTAACGGATTCGATATCGACCGTTTCGTTTTCGGGGATATAAAGCTTCGCGGGGTTGCGGGAAGTCTCGGGATGTACCGCCCTGTGCTCAGGCTTATGGCAAACGGAATGCTCGACCTTACCTCGCTTATAACCGCGCGGTACAGTCTCGACGAAGTGCCCGGCATCATGGAAAACATGCCCGAACGCAATGCCACGCGCATCAAAGAGATGATCGAGTTCCCCGGTTGATTGTATTTGCAGAGACACCTGTGAATTCAGGAAAAGAAACCGGATGAGTGCAGGCAAACCTTTGGGAAATTGGGTGTTGCATATAAAATAAAATTTCGAAAGGAAGAAAAATCATGGCAAAAGGCAAGGTGGTCAACGTGCGGAAGGTGATGCCGTTTGCTCCTCCGGGTATGAACGATGCGTATCTCTCACGGATGCTCATTGACGATGAAAGTGCAGGCTCGATGCGGCTGCAGATCAATCACGGCACGCTGAAAGGGGGATGCAGCACTCCCGGCGGCTCTCACCGCGCCCCGTGGGACGAGGTGTACTATGTCCTGAGCGGTGAGGCGGTGCTTCACATGGATGGCGTGGATTACGATATTGCAAAGGATACGGTTGTATTTATCCCGGGGGGAACATTTCATGCGCTCACGAACAAGAGCGCAACCGATGATTTTGTGATCCTTACCGTATGGCCGGGGAAACCCGATCCGGACGTGAACGAAGTATACGACCTCCGGAAAAAAGCGTGGGGCGTGACATACCGTGAGGTGGAGGAATAGCAATGGATGAGCCGAAAGGGAGATACGATCTCGCGGGAAGAGTTGCCATAGTGACCGGTTCCGCGCAGGGAATCGGGCAGTCCATCGCCCGGGAGCTTGCCCGGTGCGGCGCAATGGTGGTGGTCACCGATGTGAATGTGGATGCGGGAAAAGAAACGTCACGGGAGCTTGGAAGCGATTCGATATTCGTCCCCTGCGATGTGAGCGACAAAGCTCAGGTACGAGCGCTTGTGGACGCCGCTCTCGCCCGGTACGGCCGTTTGGATATCATGGTCAACAACGCCGGAATCAATTCCGGGCCCGAACAGCGGGTTACTGTGGACAGCTATCCCGATGAGCTCTGGGAGCGGATCATCTCGATTGACCTGAACGGCACGTTCTGGTGCTGCAAGGCCGCCTCGTCAGTCATGCGGCGACAGAAATCCGGGGTTATCATCAATATCTCCTCTATCGCCGGCGTGGTGGCGCTCCGTCTTCAAATCGCGTTTGTCGCGGCAAAGGCGGCAGTTATCCGGATGACCGAAGCAATGGCATGCGAGCTTGGGCCGTTCGGAATACGGGTTAATTCCGTGTCTCCCGGGTCAACGCTCACCGAGGGAACCCGCACCCTTTTCTACGGTACGAAGGAGAATCCAAATCCGACCGCGGAGCGTATCCTCTCGTTCATCCCGCTTGGCCGCCCCGGATGGACTGACGAGATGGCTCATGCAACAGCTTTCCTCGCATCGGATCAGGCCGCTTACATTACGGGGCATAATCTGGTAGTTGACGGCGGCTGGACATGCGGGTTCAACCGGGATTTTTAACGGTGAGTTGAAAAGGAGAAATGATGGCTGTTGAAGAAAAAGCGGCGCCAGGCATGATTGGAAATGCAAATCAATCAGGATGGTTCCGGGGAAATGTCTACGCATACTGGACCGCTTTTGTGGCATCTATCGGCGGATTTCTTTTCGGGTTCGATCTTGCGATCATCACGGGTGCGAACACGCTCCTGCGCGACCAGTTCAACCTCTCGCCGACCGGATATTCCTTCGCTACAATGAGCGCGGCTCTCGGATGTATTATCGGGCCGTTCCTCGCCTCCTGGTTATGCGACCGCATAGGGCGGAAGATGACCATGATCGTGGGTGCAGTCCTCCTTGCGGTGAATGCTGTCATGACTGCTCTTGCCCCGGATATGATAACATTCAATATCTTTCGCATTATCGGAGGAGTCGGAGTGGGCCTTTGCTCCATGGCGTCTCCCATGTATATCGCCGAGATTGCCCCTTCCCGCATCCGGGGAAAGCTTGGTCTCATGTACCAGATTGCCATTGTCGTCGGTTCCATGATCGCCGGGCTTGTTGCGTACCTGCTCGCGAAGGAACTCCCGGATACGGTGAGCTGGCGCTGGATGTTTGCCTCGGAGATGGTTGCAATTGTCCTTTTCATGGTGTTCCTTGTCCCCATACCGCGCAGCCCGCGATGGCTGGCAGAAAAAGGCCGTTTCGATGAAGCCCTGCGTGTAATCACTCGTATCGCCGGTGCGGAGAAAGCTCGTGAGGCTCTCGATGAAATCAGGGCTTCCCATGTCACCGAACAGGCAACTATGAGGGAAATTTTCCGGCCAGGAATCAGAACTGCCCTTCTCATCGGATTTCTCCTCGCGTTTTTCAATAATTTTACCGGGTGGTCCGCAATGTCCGGGTATCTCACCGAACTCTTTCAGCGGAGCGGATTCCTCGTTACTTCCGACGCCATATTCCAGTTTTTCCTCGCTTACAGCTTTATGGGCGTGGTCACGCTGGGAGCAATGTTTATAATCGACCGGTTCGGGAGAAGGCCGCTCTGGCTTTTCAGTTCTGCGCTCATGGTTATTGCCATGACATTCATCGGGGTGCTGTTTCATTTCCAGACCAGAGGCATCATTGTGCTCTTTGCGGTGTTTCTCTGTGCAATCCCCCACTCGCTCGCGCTCGGACCGCTTCCCTGGCTTATGATGTCGGAAATATTCCCCACCCGTCTTCGCGCAAAAGCGGTTTCGGTCACCACCACCTTTCTCTGGGTCACCATTTTTACCGGGGGGTTCATCTTCCCTATCCTTATGCGGTGGTCGGAGCGGCTTGTCGGTTCGGTGGGCGGCGCGTTCTGGTTTCTCGCGGTGATTTGTGTCTTTTCATTTCTATTCGGCCTGAAACTCCTCCCGGAGACGAAGGGAAAGACCCTCGAGGAAATAGCGGCAAAGTGGTATAAAACTGAACAGGGTAAAAAGAAACCTGTTATGTAAAAAATAGATACCCTATTCTTCTCTTCTTCTCAAATTGAGGATTTTATGATGTCACGCACACGTTTGGAGATACGTTCCTCTATTCCTGCCCGGGGAAAAATCGCTGTCTGGTGGCTTGGAGGATCAGGATTTCTCCTGGCGCTCGATACCGGCGAGCGCATCTGCATCGATCCCTACCTCAGCGATTGTGTAGAACGGATTGCAGGATTCCGCAGGCTCATGCCTGCGCCGTTTAAAGCGGGCGACCTTGAATTTTCCTTTCTTCTCCTTACGCACAGCCACCCTGATCACCTCGATGTCGACAGCTTCGACACATTCATCGAAACCAATCCGGGCTGCCGTGTGATAGCTCCCGCGGACTGCCTCTCCTTCCTCCTGGAACGGAATGCCGCCCACGAGATCACCGCTCCGGGAAAAATCCACCGATTCGGTTCCCTTGTGATCGAAGCAACTCCAGCAGATCATGCCGACCTCAGCCCCGAAGCGGTGGGATACATCCTCGATGTATCCGGACGGTCTATCTGGTTCACCGGCGACACCGCTCTCAACTGGGATATCCTCGAAAGCTCAATAAACCGAAAACCGGATATCCTCGTTCCCTGCATCAACAGCGCATACGGTAATCTCGGCGAACGCGGGGCTGCCCTTCTCGCCGGAAAATGCGGCGCACACGTAGTCATCCCGGCGCACTACGGCATGTTCAAAGAACATGGAGGCGATGCAGCGCTTTTTCACACATATATGAAGGAGCTTTCTCCTCATGCAACGGTATACATCCATTCTCCCGGGGAGGGTTTAGAGATATGACGATTATTGAGAAAGAGGTATGAATGGTACGGGAACAATTTGATCTGACCGGCAGAAAGGGTATTGTCACCGGAGCATCACGGGGTCTTGGACGGGTAATGGCCGCCGGGCTTGCCGGTATGGGCGCTGATCTGGCAATCGCGGCCAGAAGCGCGGATGATCTTGCAGATGCAGCGCGGGAATTCGGCGTTCACGGTGGAACCATTCTGCCGGTTGTAACAGATGTATCCCGTGACGAGGACATCCAGCGGTTAGTGGATAGGACGTCTAACGAGTTCGGGCAGATCGATTTCGTCTTCTGCAACGCGGGAATCATCAGACGTTTCCCGGCGCATGAGCATCCTGTCGAGGAATTTGACGAGATCCACCGTATCAATGTTCATTCCACCTTTGTCCTTGCCCAGCTTACTGCACGGAAGATGATAGAACAGGGACAGGGGGGATCGATTGTGATAGTGGATTCGGTGGTTTCCCAATGGGGCAGCCGAAACATAGCGGGATATTCGTCGTCCAAGGGAGCGCTCAATTCACTCATCCGTACTCTTGCCAATGACTGGGGAGCCTATGGCATCCGGGTAAACGGAATCGGCCCGGGGATTTTCGAAACCCCCATGACCGAATCGCACAGGAGCGATCCCGAAAAGAGCAGGGTTATGCTCTCCAGGATAGCCTTGGGCCGCTGGGGAAAACCGGAAGATCTCGCCGGTATCGCGGTCTTCCTTGCCTCCGACGCCTCGCGGTATATAACCGGAACGACTATTTTCGTTGATGGCGGCTTCCTCTCCATGTGATGAGGAAGCGGCTTTTAAAATGACACTTTGACTTCACCGGAATAAAATTCTATTATTAGCCAGAAGTTCACCCTCATAGGAAAAAAAAGGAATCATTCTTTATGGAATCGAGAAGAAATTTTCTGAAAGCTGCTTCCGCCGGAAGCATCGCTGCAATTATCGCTTCAAAGAAAGCCCCGGCGTTCGCCCAGGACATGAAAATGGTAAAAATAGGCCAGTTGGGGCTTGGTTCGCACGGTTTTCTGGGCAGTTTCAAAAACCCGCCGAAAAGTTTCAAGCAGAAAGTGCTCTGCAAACCTTACGCTGTCTGGGATGACGCCCCCGGTGTGGCGGAAGCGATGATAGATATGGGATTCGAAAAGGTGATGAAAGACCCGGTGGAACTGGTCAGGGAATGCGACTGCGTTCATGTCGAACACGCCGATTACCGTCGGGCGCTCGAACTCGCCCGTCCCGCTCTCGAGGCCGGGAAGCCGGTGTTCATCAATCGGCCGTTTACCGCAACCATTGCTGACGCCGAAGAAGTAGTTCGTCTCGCAAAAGCGTATAATGCCCCGGTCATGTGCGCTTCCTCCCTGGAATTCCAGCCCGAGGTTGCTGAAATGCAGAAATTCGCCCGTGAAAGCGGCCCGGTGCGAAGCTATGAATCGTTCTGCCCGGAGCCGATTTTCCCCTGGATGTTCCCCCATGTGATTAATTTCGCTCATGCAGGTTTAGGCGGCGGCATCGACACGGCATATTTCGCCGGCGACTATTTCATCGAAATAGGCAAATGGGTTCATCTCAAACCGGCGCTTATGAATACGCTCGACCTGACAAAGTTCCCGGAAAGATACAAACCGGATTACAAGAATGCAGACGAGGAAAAACGTCCCATCGGAGAAGCCGTGTCCCTTCTCACCTATAAATCGCGCGACGGCCAGCCTCCCATGATCGGATACAACCATATCGGCGAAGATCCCGCTCCCTATCATATCACCGCGTACGGCATGGGTAGAACCAAAACGTTTACCGCCGGGGACAACCTTTTCTTCTATATGTTCACCGCTCTCCACGACTTTTATACCAAACGCAGGATTCCCCGTCCCTATGAGGCCATTCTGGAGCAGCACCGGGCGCTTGTGGCAACGAATGTCTCAAGGCTCTCCGGGAAAGCGGTCAAGCTGGACAGCCTTGGCGGAGACGATGCAGTCCCCTACTCGGAATCCATGCGGAGATGGCTCATCCGGTTCCAACTGGGCGGGAAAGGATCCTGGACTAAATGAAGCAGGAAAAAACAGAACAGCTTTTATGCCAAACAGGTATACCCTGGAAGATGGTAGAAATCCAACAGACAAGATACTTTTTCGGAGGAATACATGAAAAACCGTCGTGAATTTCTGAAAACAGGCGCCGCAGCAGGAATCGCCGGCATTTTGTCCTCACGGACAGCCCCGGCATTCTGCCAGGATATGGGAATGATGAAAATCGGACAGCTCGGCCTTGGCGGCCACGGTTTCCTGAAACCGTTCAAAAACCCGCCGAAGAAATTCACGGGGAAAGTCCGGTGTAAACCGTACGCTGTCTGGGACAATACTCCCGGCGTGGCGGAAGCGATGATGGATATGGGATTCGAGAAAATCATCCGCGATCCGGAACAGCTGGTGAAAGAGTCGGACGCTGTCCATGTAGAGCATGCCGATTACCGTAAGGCGTTCGAACTCGCCCGCCCCGCTCTCGAAGCCGGGAAGCCGGTATATTTCGAACGTCCATTCGCTTATACTATTGCGGATGCGGAAGAAATAATTCGTCTTGCAAAAGCGAACAATGCGCCGGTCATGGCCGGTTCATCTCTCGAATACCAGCCCGAAGTTCTTGAAATGCAGAAATTCGCCCGTGAAAGCGGCCCGCTCAGAAGCTATGAAGCATTCTGCCCCGAACCTGTTTTCCCCTGGATGTTCCCCCATGTGATCAATTATGCCCATGCCGGTCTCGGCGGCGGGATTGAAACCGCTTATTTCGCCGGAGATTACCTCATTGATGTCAGCAAATGGGTGCATATAAAACAGGCGCTTATGGGGACTCTCGATCTCACCAAATTTCCGCAGGGATACAAGCCCGATTATAAAAACACCACCGACGCGGAAAAACGTCCCATCGGCGAAGCAGTCTCGATCCTCACTTTCAAATCACGCGACGGTCAGCCGCCTATGATCGGGTACAATCATATCGGGGAAGATCCCGGCACTTACCATGTAACTGTTTATGGGATGGGCGGCGCGAAAACGTTCACTGCGGGAGATGACCTTTTCGATAACATGTTCCTGGCTCTCCATGCCTTTTATTCCACAGGCAAGCCGCCGCGCCCCTATGAAGCTATTTTGGAACAGCACCGGGCGCTCGTTGCGACAAACGTATCCCGTCTTACCGGCAGGGCAGTTCGCCTTGACAGCCTTGGAGGGAGCGATTCCCTTCCCTGGCATGATGAACTGAGAGAATACCTCGTCCGTTTCCGGCTGAAAAAGATAAAATGAATCGATAGTTTTCTCCGCAGGTACTATTATATGCATGGTTGCATTGAGATCAACGTCTCAATGCAACCTTTTTTTATAAGAAGAATTATATATTAGTGGCAATCCCCCATTTTTTGTTTTATCAAAAGCATTACATATAAGTATCTACTCTCTTAAAGACAAAATCCCTCCGCCGCTAAGGCGGCGATCCCCTTATCGAAGGGTGTTAATTCGTTACTGTTCAAGGTATTTTGTCCCCCTTAAAAAGGGGGATGTCCGAAGGACAGAGGGATCTTATTTTAATGGATTTTCAAATTCGTCAAATAATATTTTCACGCCCATTGTTTTATATAACATAAATAACTACAAACTTTTACACTATTCCATGTAAAATTTCGGGGGATCGCCAGAATTATATATTATTATTGACTTACATTCAGTTTTTAGTTATATAACATGCTATGACTATATCTATAATTCTTCTTAATCGTATATTTATGGTTCCTTTTGGGATAACTTTTCACAAAAAGCATTGCGCAAATCAACATTTAATGATTTGATATTATTAATATTAGAAATATTATCAGTACTCCCCTTATTTGACCACCAAACAATTCTCCAAAAGCTGGCTGTAAACAATAAAACTAATTATTACGTATTCTGAAGCAGTAGTTGTGGTAATGTTGGAAAGCGTATACGTTTTTCCAAGTTAATTTTATTAGGTCTATGATTCGGATTGATTTGCCGATAGTCTGAACGCTTCTGTAAGTTTTTCTCTTATTGGTGTGAGAAATACTGTTAAAAAGGCAACATCAAAGCATGGATTTGTGATTTTTATTACACTAATTTCGATAATAGTTATTATTAATATTTATTATCAATATATATCATTCTATTATCAGCGCAAGAAGTATATTAGTTGTTAGTAATCATATAATACGGCGGTCATTATGCGTTTTCTAAAAACGTTCAACCTTTATATTTTCACTTTCCCCCGATTATTTGCACGATTTGTTTTACTTTTTTCCGTGCTTACTTTCTTACTGGGGTGCGCTGCTTCCGCTTTTTACCCTCACAAACTACTCCAATCATTCCGGATATCCGCCTTCCTGGCCTTCAGTTATGACCACGACAGCCTATACCAATCAGGGACAGGATGAAATCGTCCTGACCGGGAGCAGCGACAAATCATTGAGAGTGAGTTTATGCAACGCGGATGATGAGAATAGTGCAGCATTATAACCTTCTTTAATTACCTGCACACCTGTGAAGGAAACAGCAATGAATACCAGAAGTATCTATACGCTGCGAATCATGTTGCTGGCACTGGTCTTCAGTTTGGCGACAGCTGCATCAGCCCGGGCGGCAACAAGAACTAGCACGGCAACCGGTGGAGTATGGGCTACAGCGGGTACATGGGTCGGCGGTGTTGCGCCCGCCTCGACTGACTTGGTTGTCATTGCGACAACCGGTACTGATAGTGTTACTGTTGGGGCCACGGCAACTTGCGCCGGGCTGACTGTCAATTCGGGTGGAAAGCTCTGTTTCAATACTGGCACTATCGGAATGACCGTTAACGGGGACGTGACAAACTATGGCACTATTACTGTTAGTAATACGACAAATACAAACACCCGCACTTTGACCGTTACAGGCAATTTCACCTGTGACGGCGTATTTGACGGTAGATCTGCTGTGGATGACGTACTCAACTTGATCTTCTCAGGCACAAGTACGCAGACTATAAGCGGTTTCACAGTTTCAACGTTACCAGGTAATAATGGAACAATAGCCCAGACTATACAAATGACAAAGACTGGCGGTGTTGCCACGTTCACAGGTAATGTGAATGGAGTTGGTTTGACAATAAACGGCACTGGCGGAACTCTCAACCTCGGCGTCGGGCTTACGCATACCTTTTCCGGCGCGTGGACGAGAACGGCGGGCACACTCAATGGTGGCTCCAGCATAGTAAATTTCAGCCTTGCCGGTGTGGTGGCCAGCGGCACGGGGGGAACGTTTACGGCCGGTACGGGTACTGTTAACTACAACAGTGCCATTGCACAGACAATTGCCGGCGTCACGTATAACAACCTTACCCTTTCCGGCGGCGGCTCAAAGACTACAACCGGTGTAACGGTAAACGGCATTCTTTCCATGGAAGGCACTGCCACCGCTTCAGCCGCCATAACATATGGTGCAGCGGCTACACTGCAATACAACACGACAACGCCGCGAACAGCCGCTACAAACGAATGGAAAACCCCCTTTGCGGCAACCGGCGGCGTAATTATTGCCGGCGCCGGAACGATAACCGCGAACGCCGCCAAGGTGTTTAATGCTTCAGTCCCGCTCACAATCAACAGTGGGTCGTCACTGGCAATGTCAACCTATTTACTGACATTAAACGACGACTTAATCAATAACGGCGGCACAACGAGCGGCTCGGGCGGGGTCACGATTGCCGGCGCCGCAACGCAAAGCATCGGCGCTTTCACCACAACAGGAACCGTATCGATGACCAAGACCGGCGGCACGGCAACATTTACAGGCAATGTGAACGGCGGAGCATTAACATTGAATGGCAATGGCGGAACGCTCAACCTCGGCGTCGGGCTTACGCATACCTTTACCGGCACTTTTACGATAAAAAAAGGCACGCTCAACGGCGGCTCCAGCACGCTCAATCTTGGCGGAAGTGTGAGCGGTACAGGCGCAACATTCACCGCCGGTACGGGTACTGTTAACTACAACAAAGCCGCTGCACAGACAATTGCCGGCGTCACGTATAACAACCTTACCCTTTCCGGCGGCGGTGCCAAGACGACAACCGGCGCGACAGTCAGCGGTATTCTTTCGATGGAAGGAACTGCAACGACGACCGGAACGGCGCCAACCTATGGTGCGGCGGCTACACTGCAATATAAAGGCAGCGCTGCTCAAACAACTGGCGCCGAGTTCAGAACACCGTGGACGGGAACCGGCGGTGTTATCATCAATAACGCAAATGGCGTTATGATCAATGCGGATAAAACGATCAACAGCACGCTCACTCTGATCAGCGGTAAGGTTACTACCGGCAGCAATACGATTATAATCGGCTCAGGCGGCAGTGTATCCGGCGGCAGCAGCAGTAGCTATGTAGTTGGAAACCTGCGAAAATATGTGGCGACAGGGGCCACAACACGAACGTTTGAGGTCGGCACAGCGAGCAGCTATGATCCGGTAACTGTCACTTTCGGAAATGTCACCGGTGCGGGAACACTAACCGCTAAAGCGACATCCGGCGAACAAAACAATATCGGCTCTTCGATGATCATTCAATCTAAAAACGTCAATGTGTTTTGGACTCTTACGAACGGCGGTATTGCATTTACTAATTATAATGCAACATTTGTCTTTAATTCATCTGATGTAGATGCTGGAGCTGACATAAGCCACTTCGTCGCGGGGGAATACAGCGGCGGATGGACATATCCCACAGTCGGTGTAAAAACCTTAACTTCCACCCAGATAACCGGTGTAACTTCATTCGGTGATTTTGTTGTGGGGGAGATTAATGTTGCCGTATTTGACACTTCCACAAAGATGGCAACGGATATCAACGGCGGCCAGGCAGTACCCGCCGACACGCTCCTGTACACTATTACCCTGAAGAACACGGGTC
>JBAYHX010000043.1:0-13106 GCA_041665965.1 Candidatus Latescibacterota bacterium | reverse complement strand
TTCTTTTTTCTGCTGATAAATGCCGCAGCAGTGTACCCTGAACAGGAGGTTCGCGGTCTCTGGGTAGTACGGGACTCTTTGACTTCTCCTGTAAAGATACAGGAGCTGGTGAGCTATGCCGATTCAATTCGCTGTAACGTGCTTTTCGTTCAGGTTATGGGAAGAGGAGACGCGTTCTATCAGAGTAAAATTGCGCCGGGACCCGAGGAATATTCGCAGATTCCTGCTGTTTTCGATCCTTTGGCCATGGTCATTGAACTGGCTCATAAGCGAGGGATCGAGGTTCATGCCTGGCTCAACATGTGTCTCGTTTGGTCTTCTCCCCGTCCGCCCGCATCGGCTGCCCATGTGTTGAACTGTCACCCCGGCTGGTTCATGATCGGCCGTGACAATGTGAGCATGGCGGAATGCCCGCTCAATACCCTCCTTAACCGGAGTATCGAGGGGAGGTATCTTTCCCCGTCTCTTCCCGAAGTACGGAAGCACCTGACACGGATGGCCGAAGAGGTGGTAAGGAAGTATCCGGTCGACGGCATCCATCTTGACTATATCCGCTATCCGGGATTGAATTATGATTTTCGGGAAGAGGTGATCCGGGATTTCAGAAAACAGTTTGGTATCGATCCGCGAAGGTTGTTTTCCGGGGGAGCGGAGGTGGACCGCGATCTTTCGCTGCTCGGGAAATGGACGAACTACCGTGCGGAGGCGGTCACCGGTCTGGTTCGTGAAATTTCTTTCTGTGTACGGGGTATCGATGAAAATGTGCGTGTTTCCGCAGCGGTAAAACCCGATGCCCAGGATGCCGCTGTCACCTACGGTCAGGACTGGGCCGAGTGGGTGAATACGGGAATAGTTGACTTTGTTGTCACCATGAGTTACTTTTCACCCGGTACCCCGTTTCGTGAGACACCGGCTTTTTCGCTCAATGCGGTCGATCCCCGGAAAGTTGTAGGGGGGATCGGGGTTTTTCAGCTTTCTTCGGAATCCGTATCCGAACAGCTCGCTGCTAACCGCAGACAAGGGCTTTTAGGCAACTGCCTGTTTTCGTACGGATCCCTGCGGGAAAACCCGAAGCAGGGAGCATTGCTGATAAAAAAATTTGCCGGGGGAAAGAACGAACTTCCTCCAGAGTTCAAGCCTTACCTGAGAAAGAAAAAATGAACAGCGATCTGTACAATCGGTTCGAACAACGGTTCGGGCCGGAAAATATCGATCTTACGACAAACCTCCCGGTGATTGCCCCGCGGGTTGAAAGCATTCTGCCCGATATGATTCATTTCCTTTCCTCCGAAAAAGAATGCGGCATCACTGTCACTGGAGGAGGAACGAGCGACGGGCTTTTCACCGTCGATAATACGGTTACTGTCTCACTCAGCCGTCTTGACAGGGTGCTGGAGGTCAATCCCGGCGATTTTCTCATTGTCGCTCAGACCGGCGCACGGACGGACGATGCCTGCGAAGAAGGGATTCGATCCGGACTTCTTCTGCCGCTTGATATCACTTCCGGAAAAAAATCAACACTTGGGGGAGCATATATGACCGCCGCAGTCTCCCCCTATTCAGCCGGTTACGGGCCATTTCGTGATTATATCATCGGCGCGAAATGCATCACCGGACAGGGTGAAATGGTTTCCTTTGGCGGTCGTACCGCGAAGAATGTGACCGGGTATGAGATTACCCGCTTCCTTGCAGGTACAAGGGGTCTTTTCGCCGTGGCTTTGGAATTGACCCTGAAAGTTCTCCCTTTGCCGGAGGTTCGTACCATAGTATCGGCTCATTTCACAGGGGGAGAAAACCTTCCCGGCTTGGTGAGCGCGGTCAACGCTCTTGGATCTGCCATGAAACGATTCGAACTATGCGCAGAGAACGGCCTCGGGAATGAAATTCTGACCGGTATCGGGATCGAGGGCATGGAACCGATTGTCAGTCGTGAGGTTAAAACGGTTAAAAATATTCTGGAAAAAGCCGGAGCTGAATCGATTCATGAAGAGAATCCCGAACAGTTCATGGAAAAAAGGAGAGCGATTGCTTATAGACTGGCCGGAGAGGGGCTGATTACTTTCACTGCGCCGCCTTCCGCTTCGGGAAGCCTTCTGGGTGTTCTGCAGCAAAAATATCCGGGGATGCCGCTCATTGCTCATCCGCGAATTGGCAGATTCCATATGCTGTCTTACGATGAAAATTCGGTACAGCAGCTTCGTGAAAGAGTTCTCGCTGTGGGTGGGAAAAATCCGACAGTCTGGGGTCAGATTGCACGGGAAGGCCTTTCGAGCCTCCTTACTCCGGCGGAGAGAAGCGTAGCCCTTACCCTGAAACAGGAACTCGATCCACGGGGAATACTCAATCCGGGGCTAAGGCTGTAAATGCCTTTACCATCGCATAGATCAAAGTCTGGTAATCCGGTGGTTCACTTTCGCGCTGCCTCTTTAACCCTGATTCCCAATGTTGCAATTTCATAAGGCCGTATCGTAAAAGAAACAGTCCTGCCGTTATCAACAGGTTTTTCGGCAGCATTCAGAGGCTGTTCGATAAGGTCGAGCCTTCTTGAGGATAGTATATCCGATGGCAAGGAAAGGGTAACTGTTGTTCTTTCCCCGTTGACTTCAAAAATTCTGGCAATTATTTCATCGCCATTTTCCGATTCTTTCAACCCTGATAAAACGACATTGCCTTTATCGATCGAAATGAAAGATGACTCTTCGGGGAGAATAGCATTCTCCCTGCCCAAAGCCATCGATGGAGGCTCAGTCGAAAGTGCCGGGACATTATAGTTGTCGCCTTCATCCCAGACGCCGTTTTTCCAGCCGCCTGCATGGGGAAACAACGCGTAGCTGCAATGCTGGATGCCCTGATCGGGGTATATGTCCGGACTATTGAAACTCCTGAGCAGGCTCAGGCGAAGCTCGCCGTCTTTGAACGAATGACCGTATTTCGACCGGTTGAGCAGGGCAATCCCGCTGACGCCGTCGGAGATGTCGACCCATCTTTGGGCAGGAACTTCCTGTCCGTTTGTCGGACGCTCCACCACATCGAAGGGGACATGGCAAAAGAAATGCGGATCGTTCAGAGCCACCGGGAAAATGACGCGAAGCATGGGCGCCCCGGCAACCGGATCGACACGCTCGAACCAGTGAACATCGAGTTCGAAATCGATTCTCGGATACGAGCGGTAGATATACGTTCTCTGGATAAATTTCGAATTTCCCCATTTTTTGACTGTCTCGATGCACGCCCGGACAGGGCCCCGTTCGGTAATCTTTATGCTTTCGACATCGGTGATATCCTCGACCCGCTTCGGCTCGCCGATAGTCCATGCGTTGGCTCCGGGGTTCTCGACGTAAATCCTCAGACGGTTCATACCGCTTTTGGCAAACTCCGTTTTTGTGCGTTTGTCACGCAGACTGACAATGTCGCCTGTGGACATATCGAATTTGACAATAAAGTAATCGGTTTCGAAAACGCCGCCTTCGGCGGTGAAAAGCTCATTGTATTCTCCCGGACGAGCGGTATCGATGGTGTATGAACGGTACCCGCCGGCAGGCAGGCTGTCACCCATGAAAAGGATGCGCGAACGCCAGCCGGGAGGAAAGTTCTTTCCCCAGACAACCTGCGCGGGGATAGTTTTACCCGATGGGTCGCGGACAACGACAGACGGTGAATTGCCCTGACCGATATTCAAAGGTTCTATCTGCCCTGCCTTGTAGGGAAACGCCCAGTAGGAAAGGTGGGTCGTTGCCGGTGACGAATGAGTGAAAATCTCCGCCTCGACCGGAGAGGTGCGCGCCCGTGGCTGGAGATTGAACACAACGACCGGCTGGCCATCTCCCCGGGGGAATTTTACCTGATCGGCGATTTTTCTGAGCGCGGAATCACGGGCATTATCCGCATGGGAAATGACCCACTTATGATCGGCGACAGCATCCATGTTGCTTTCATGTATCGCGGAACCCGGGAGAATATCGTGAAACTGGTTAAACAACAGGGTTTCCCATGCATCGCGCAGTTCCTGCGCAGGATAGGAGCCTCCGAGGAAACGATTGAGCGTGGACATGAACTCGCCTGAATACAGCGCGGATTCGCAACGCCGGTTCCCTTCTTTTACTTTTGCGACAGAGGTATAGCAGCCTTCGAATATAAACTGCATCTCGCCGCGGTGGGTCGGGAGATTTTTCTCTTCCTTTTCGACCGAACTGGCGAAATTTTCAAATGTTGTAAGATTAACTTTCGGATAGCGCGGAGTATCATTGAGCACATGCGCTGTTTCAATATCCCGTCGGGTCGGGCCGCCGCCGTGGTCTCCAACGCCATAGGGAATGAATAATTTTTTGCCGCCCGGCACGATTTCATCGAATTCTCTGGTAATGTCGGTGGTTATTGCCTGATTATAGAATTTGTTGGCATAGCACAAGACCTTTGAGCTGTCGGGTGCTTCCCACCAGAAAGGTCCGTTTATCGGCGAGCATCGTTTCGTATAGAACGATCCGCACCCGGCCAGTGTCAAAAGCTGGGGAAGCTGCGAAATATGCCCGAAATCGTCGGGGAGCCAGCCCACAACGGCCATTTTTCCAAAGCGGTCGAGATAATACCGCTGTGCGAGGAGAAACGACCGTGCAAGCGATTCCCCGCCGGACATATTCGTGTCGGCCTCGACCCACATTCCTCCGCCAAGCTCCCAGCGGCCTTCCTTTACATAGCGGTGGATACGTTCGAAAAGCGCAGGATCGGCCTTTTCTATCGCTTTGTAAACCGCCGCCTGGCTCTGAATGTATGTGAAATTCGGATACTCGTCCATGAATGCGACAACCTGACGGAATGTATCCTGGGCGATATTGACCGTTTCCTTGTAGGTCCAGAGCCAGTTCATATCGATATGGGCCTGACCGGTGATATAAGCGGTCTTCCATGACAGATCCGGAATGGTTGAAAGGCTGTGTTTCAAAATTCCGCCGAGGATTTCGGAAACGGCGTTCACATTGCCGGAACAATATGACGAAAGTCCTTTACGGGCATCGGCGGTATAGGCCGAAAACGGAAGATGGTACGTTTCGATTGCCGAGGCGGTATTTACCCCAAGAGTGCAAACCTTATCTCCGGGCTTTCCCATCGATGACGCGGCAAGGCACAGGCATTTCACCGACAGGTTCGCCGGTACGGGATAGGTGCAGGAAGAATCATTTGAAGTAACAACAATTTTGGAGCCGTCTGTTCGCAGCGCTTCTGCCAGTTTCACTGTTTCCATCGGGATGTCAACATGGGAAAACCCATGAGAGTCAATGGAATTGAGCGGTGTTTCTCCCAGCTTTTCACCGGCGGGATTGAAAAATCCGCAGAGAATATTTTCCGCTTTGCCGCCGCTGAAATTCGAAAGCATGACCGATGCTGTGATCCCTTTGCCGTTTTTGGCAGGATGCAGTTCGACAGATGTCGGGGTCAGTACGGTATAATCCGAATTCCCCTTCTTGTTTGAAAGACCCGGGTCGGCCAGAGAAAATGATAGTTCCGTTTCAGCCTTGATCGAACAGGAAAAGCTCCCTTTCCCGGAGCGCCAGCCGCCGTTCAATTCGCATATCTTCAACAAAAGCCTGTTCCATCCTTTATGAAGCATGACACTCACCGTATGATCTCTGCGGGCATCGTGCCAGGGATTTACAAAGACAATGTCCCGCCAGACCTCATCACCATTCACCCATGCCGCAAGACCGTCTTCGGAATCGAGTATCAACTGCGCTTTCTGGACTTTTGCTGAATGGATGAAAGTAAAAGCGTACGCTGCGCAGTATTTCTTTACCGGGAAATTGAATTTCTGAATGTCAACCCAGTCGTTTTTCGCCGATACAGCCTGCCATGAGAAATTGCCCGCATGGTTTACGGAAGACGGCGAGAGTTCCTGCTCGGGGAGGTAGGGGAAGTCCAGGAGTTCGGAATCGTCATTGGTGTGAAATGTCCCGATGAGAAGCCATTGGGTGACAGGAACCGCCGGGGAAGCCCCCGAAGCACCGGACGTTTGGAAACCGAAGCATACAAGAAACAATGCTGCAAAGATATATCGCTGTAGGGAAGCTTTTATCCCGTTTACACCGAACATAGTGACCTGCCTTCTGTTTTTGATATACTGAGAAAGGAGAGAACTTTTTTCGAGTTACCGTTTCCGTATAGAGTATATTATAAACGGTAATGTAAATTGTGGGGAATTTTATTTTGAGTTGAAACTCACCCATGCAAAAGCAGGGGATACGGCTTAATTGCTTGTTTTACAGGGAAGTTGTCTTTGAAACGAAACGATATTCTCAAACTCACAATAGAAAAGCTTTCCCCGGACGGCGCAGGGATGGCCAAAGCCGAGGGGCGCACCATTTCCATCTCGGGGGCAATTCCCGGTGATGAGGTCAGCGTCCGGGTCAAGAGCGTGAAACGCCATACCGCCCTGGTAGTTCTCGAAGAGATTCTGTCCGGAGATGTGGAACGATGCGCGCCCTTTTGTCCTCATTTCGGATGCTGCGGCGGCTGCCGCTGGCAGAATATTCCCTATTCTGCTCAATGCCGCCTGAAAGCGGAGATTGTGAAATCGGCGCTTGACTCGGTGAAAGGAATCGAGCCTGTCGGGGAAGTGCCGTTTACTCCTTCCGCCGATGAATATTACTACCGTAACAAGATGGAGTTCTCGTTCGATTCCCCTCCCGGTTCCGGTATGACCATGCTCGGTCTCCACGAGGCCGGGAAGTTCAACAGTGTATTCGATGTCCATAACTGCCGCCTTCTTTCGGAGCAATCCAATCGAATAGTAGAAAAGGTGCGGAATTATGTACTGGAGCGGAGCCTCTCGGTCTATGGGCTGAAATCTCATACCGGCCTTCTCCGTTACCTGGTGATTCGCGAGGGCAAAAACACCGGGGAAGTGATGGTAAATCTGGTGACCTCCGGAGAAGAATTCACAAGTGAAGATGAATTCGCCGACCTGATAACTGGATCGTTTCCAAAGGTGACTTCCCTGTATCTGAGCATCAATCGGAGCCCGGGAAGCACTGCAACCGCCCAGGAACGCAGGCTGCTCAGGGGCGTTGAAACGATTGTTGACCGGATCGGGGAATTCTCGTTCTCCATCTCCCCGGATGCATTCTTCCAGACCAACACCGTTCAGGCGAAAAATCTCTATGACACCATCCGTGATTTCAGTGCTCTTACCGGAGTCGAAAATCTCCTTGACCTCTACTGCGGCACCGGGACGATCGGGATATATCTTGCCAGAGGGGCGAAAACGGTGACCGGCATCGAGATTTCGCAGGATGCTGTGAACGATGCCCGTACGAACGCCAAAATGAACGGAGTATCAAACTGTGCTTTCCTTGCAGGCGCGGTTGAGGATGTTCTGGAAGAACAGGGGGAGAATTTCGATGTGGTAGTGTGCGATCCGCCGAGGGCGGGCATTCATCCGCGTGCGCTGTATGACCTCGTCCGGATGCGCATCCCAAGGATGGTGTATGTTTCCTGCAACATCAAGGCGCTTCCCGGCGACCTTGAGATGCTCGCCATGGCCGGCTACCGGCTGAAAAATGTCCGCGCGTTCGACATGTCTCCTCATACGCCGCATGTGGAGACAGTAGCGCTTTTGGAAATCTGAAATCTGAAAAGAAGAAAGGGAAATATTGTCCGAACCTTGATTCCCTTGATTAATAGATTGTCATGATTTTATCAATCGATTTATCATGCTGATCCCGTAATCAAATAAATCATGGTTCAGACTTTTTCCTGTGAGGCGCTGCTCCTCTTCATATCCCCAATTTCCTCATCAAGGTTGTTCGCCGCCGAAATCCGGCTGCAGAGGGCGCGGATTTTTTCTTCGGTTTTTTTACCGACTGAACCGGACATGGGAGCCTCCGTTATTCGGAAAACAATTGGGGAAGTTTGCGGTGTTTGTTGAGTTTTTCATGGATCACCATAAAAAGAGAATAACATACAATTCCCATTAAACCGATCCAGGGAGGAGTGTGGAAGGGCATTCTCAAGGGGTGGGGTGCATAGTTAAAAAGAAGCAACATATACAGAAACTGCAAATAAGGCAGCAAAACAATAATAATGAACCATGAGATAAAACCGAGAGAGATTGAAAGAATTCTTTTCGCTGACCGATCAAACCACCATAACCAGGTCATACATATCAAAGCGTCAGATAATATCTTTTCGTTTCGGAGAATATGCATGAAATGTGAAAAAATGGGATTCAGTGGTGAAATTGCTCCCATTTTAACAGACAATGCGCTGAGTGGATTAAGAGCATGCTTTCCTATTGGAAAATAAATTTCTGCATTTGCCGGAAGAATGAAAAAGAACATGGCAAGAGCGGTGAAAATAAATAGATAAGGATTAAGATTTTCAAACCACATCCGTTCGCCATTTTCCATTTTTATTCGCCACCGATAAACGACAAATAACAGAATGGAAATAGAGAAGATCAGCGGTAAATAAATAGTGATGTAAGAGGAAAAAATAATTTCATCTCTGATGAACTGAAAATTCAAAAACCCAAAGAATAATGATTGAATGAACTGCTCTATGTAATCACTGAACAAAAAAACTACCGATGTTGCAATATAAATCGCCCCCAGCTTTCTGATAAAACTAACGTGCGTCTCCACAGAATGCACCTCCTCCAGAAGCTCCCGGATTTGTTCAGGTTTCCCGAAATGTTCCCGAACAAGAATAAAAGCTTCTTCCTCGGTCAGTTTTTCTTTACCGATAAAATACTCCTGAAGCTTTTTGTCCATGCGGTTGAAGAGCTTTTTCTCTGTATTCGCATCGAGATGATGAGTCGCCGAGATTTTCCGGCAGAGGGCGCGGAGCTGTGATTCTATCTCCGAAGAGAATCTGTTTTGCATGGGCAATCCTTTCCTGCTCAGCGGCTGACCATTTCAACGACACGGTCTCTGATTTTATCCATATTCCTGAACATAAGGTACAGCCCTGCCGAGATAGCTGCGTTCAGCAGCGTGCTTAAAAAGATCAAAAGAACGAAGAGAGGTTTCGCAAGAATTGATATTTTTCCGGTACCGATCTCATAAAGAACCAATGCAGTCAAAATGATATAGCCGGTCCACGCAAACATGCCGATCAGGAGTGTGCGATTCCGGCGCGATTCGGAATCGATCCACCAGAGCCAGAGAATACACTGGAAAAAATGAATGAACATTCCTGATATTCCCTCAGGAGTTGCCAATACTTGACGCTCCCATTCCAAGGTTTGCCCGCTTGAAAATGAGTAGAAAAAAACCGTGAGGAGGATAAGTCCGGCAAAAAGTGCAATAAATCGATCCGGAGTAAATGTGACAAACCACAGCATCCGTCCGTTCGCCATCATTTTCCGCCACACGACTAAAACAATCCACAAAAGCAGGACAGGAGCCAGCCGATTTTCCCAGGAAAGGAGAAACTGGACAATCGGTACATGCATGACCCATCCCGGACTGTTTGGTAATAAGTGACGGAGAACAAGCCAGAATCCATGAGCTATTACCCAGACTGTCATACTCGCCGCTGCGACTGCTCCAAGTTTTCTCAAGAGGCCGATATCGGACTCGACTTCATGAACCTCATCCAAAAGTTTCCTAATTACCGCCGGGTCCCCGAAATGTTCCCGAACAAGAATGAAAGCATCATCTTCGGTAATTTTCTCCTCCCCGGAGAGATACCCGAGGAATTTATCCTCCATGTGGGAATACAATTCCTCCTGGATTTCATCATCGATATTGTTCGCAACCGAAATTTTCCGGCAGAGGGCGCGGATTTTTTCGGAGGTTTCGGAGGAGAGATTATCAGGCATGCGAGTCTCCTAAGAAATTAGCTCTGGCTTGGGTTGCTTGTTGAGCCTTTCGTGGATCATAACAATGAGCATATAAAAAAGTACTGATATTAAACCAATTGAAAACCAAATAAAATGATGGATAAAATTCAAGGGATTAAAAATATTCAGTTTATCAATTTGTGTTGCAATACCTTGAAATCCCTCATGCTGATAAATAAAAAAGAAAATTCTTCTTATATCCTGCAAAAAATATCCAATCGGATCTGAAAAAAACAACCAAGACATGAAACCAATTAATATTGAAAGATTTCTTTTTACCGGCCGATCAAACCACCATAGCCATATCATACATATCAGGGCTTCTGAAAAAAAACCCGATATGTACGCTTGGACTTGCATTAAGTTTTCCACAAAATAATTCGGTCCGCTTTTTGAGAAACCTACCCCTGATTTTAACAATAAGTCAAAGATAGGAGCAGCAATTCCTCTCCCAGACCAAAAGATGGAGTTGATGGCTGGGGAAATGATAAAAAACAAGACAAGACCAATAAAAATGAATGGATTGAGTACATCAAACCAATTTCGAATACCTTTTTCAGAATTCATCTTCCATCGATGAACAATAAATCCTAAAATGGAAATAAAAATTATGGCTGATAAAAAAACTGAGGCGCAATAGAAAGATCCAATTGTATCTCTGATGTGTTGCACATTAAACATCCAAACTAAAGCCAACTGGAACAATTTATTAATATACCCGCTGAATAAATCTACTGCTGAAGTAGCAATATAGATAGCACCCAGTTTTCGAAAAAAACTGATTTGAGTATCCACCTTATGCACCTCCTTCATGAGAAATCGGATATGTTCCGGATCCCCGAAATGCTCCCGAACAAGAATGAAAGCATCATCTTCGGTAATTTTCTCTTCCCCGGAAAGATACCCGAGAAATTTGTCTTCCATGTGGGAATACAATTCCTCCTGGATTTCCTCGTCGATGTTGTTTGCCACCGAGATTTTCCGGCAGAGAGCGCGGATTTTTTCGGAGGTTTCGGAGGAGAGATTATCAGGCATTGGGTTCCTCTGCGAGTTTGAGAACGACCTGGTAGAATCCTTTCCATGCAAGGGCGCCCTCGCGGAGTTTCTCGCGGCCCCGTGCTGTGATATAGTAGTATTTGCGCTTGCGGCCGCTCTCGGATTCCTCCCACCGCGAATGCACCTGGTCATCCTTTTCCAGCTTGTGCAGGACAGGATAGATGGTTCCCTCCTGCCAGACGAAAAGGTTTTCCGATTCTTCGTTTGCGCGCTTCACAATTTCGTAACCGTAACTGGGGGCTTTTGCCAGAATGCCGAGGATGAGGACAGCAGTGGAAGCGCCCATCAGTTCTTTGTTAGTCTTATTCATAGTGCTCTCCTTGCCTTGAAGTTCTTGGTACATAGATGCAAGATATATGGAAGTTCTATGTATGTCAAGGGGAATTTTTATACGAGAAAGAACTCACGTTATTACATTGCGCAATTGGTGTACTTTCCTGTATTTTTCAGCTATGGATTATCATAATGATTCATATACAATGTATACCCGTAATAAATTCTTATTTTCGTTTTTTCCTTTCTTTATCGACTTTGCGTACTTTGCGAGAGAAAAATTATAGATTTCATTCAAGGAGAAAATGATGAAACGAGTAATTGCGGCAGCGGCGCTCATGGTTTCAACTGTTCTTGCGGCGCAGGCGCAGAGCACAGCCGGCACGGTGTATACTGCTCCGTCCCCGGACGCGGTGGTGCCTGCGAACATAAATCAATACCTGAACGGTCCCGTATTCCGGGACATCAGCGAAAAATCGGGGATTTTCCATAACGGTCACGGGAAGATCACCCAGATGGTTGATCTCAACAAGGATGGCCTTTTGGATGTCTATCTCAGCGTTGTCTACGGGCGCAACAAGCTTTTCCTGAACGAGGGCAATCTCAAATTCCACGAGATCACCGAATCCTTTGGCGTCGATTGTCCGTTCGACACGCACGGCGTTGCGGCAGCTGATTTCAACAACGACGGGAATATCGACATGTTCGTTGCGAACAATCCTGAAGACCTGACAGAGCTGCGCGGAACGAATATTAATCAGCCGAACATTTTCTATATCGGGAACGACGAGGGTTTCATCGAGAGCGCGGCGAAAGCCGGTGTCAGCGGGAAACCCCTCAACTACTCCTGCGGGGTTACCACCGCCGATCTGAACGGCGACGGTTTCCTTGACCTTTTCGTCGCCAAAGGTGCGTACCGGAATGGCCCCGACTGCGCCAATTCTCTCTTCATCAACAACGGCGACAATACATTTCGCGATATCGCAAAAGAAGCGGGAGTGGCCGATGAGGGAGGAGGCTACTGCTGCGCTTTCTCGGACTACGACAATGACGGTGATTCTGATCTTTTCGTCGGCAATCTGGACGAAGGCGGGACAGGCGCCCGGCATCTCTACCGGAATGACGGCAACATGAAATTCACCGATGTAACCAGCCTCCTCGGCGGCCCCGGTAAAGGATACACAGTCTCTTGTCTCTGGCTCGACATCGACAATGACGGCGATCAGGATCTGTTTCTCGCGAACAGCTCCGGCGAAGGCCCGGAAACAATCGATCAGGTGTACTCAAAGAACCGCCTTTTCCGCAACAACAGCGACGGCACATTCACCGACATCTCGAAGGAATCAGGCGTGGATATCGCCACGAACAGCCGGGGAGCAACCTTCGGCGACATCGACAATGACGGCGACCTCGATATATATGTGACAAATAGCCGGAACGAGTCGCTCATCTTCGTCAACAACGGGAAAGGCGTATTCGCCGAGTCCCATACGAAAACCGGCGGTTCGGTGTATTACGGCCACGGATGCGCGCTCGGCGATCTTGACTGCGACGGCGATCTCGATCTTGTCGTCGGAAACTGGCGAAGGCCGATGATGAAGAATCCGGGTTTCTGGAGGACTTTCGAAAACCTGACGAACAAAAAGAATTACATTCTGCTCGATCTTCAGGGAACCGCATCGAACCGTTCGGCTGTGATGAGCAAGGTCGCCCTTTACGACGCCGGCAAGGCGAAGACAAAAGCCGCGCTCCGGGGATACCGTGAGGTGACCGCAGGCAACGGAACATTCACCGGCAACCCGCTTCAGGTGCATTTCGGCGCGGATGCGGCAAAGAAGTATGATATCGTTGTAACCTTCCCCTCGGGCAAGGAAACCGTGCTTCAAAATATCGCTCCCGGACAGAAACTCAAAGTCGTCGAGCCGAAATAAAGAAATGGACT
>JBAYHX010000042.1:0-13133 GCA_041665965.1 Candidatus Latescibacterota bacterium | reverse complement strand
CTGCTCCTCGATAACACTCATCTTATTGATATTATTGGTGTATCGTTCAATTCTTATCTCAAAGTAAAACAGAAAGAGCTTCAACTCTCTTTATTTTAGCAAATTTTAACCGGACAGTTATGGAATACCGATATAAAATTCGATTCCTGGAAATCAGCCGCCCGTCATGTAGGATTACTTTACATGCTCTGGGAGCGTTTTTTTTATCTGCTTTCTTTTTTTTCACCTATTGTCATTTTTAACAATATCCTGCAAAAATCACAGGGCGTCCATGCTGTCGAATTTTCCGCGCTCTGGAAAGACTGGTATAAACTCCTTTTTTTTCTGATCGCCGGAGCAATTATTCCGATCTGGCTTATGTATGGAGCAGATTCTTTTCCGAAATGGATTTTCCTGGTTTGGGCGCTTTATGTAATAATTCTCATTATCCAACACCATGCGAACATCACTCTTTTCAATGACTTTCGATCCCAGCATATGCCCTGTCACTCCAAGGGCGGTTCCTTCTGGCAGAAACTGGAATGTCCGGTAACCGTTATCATACCTCTTGATACTCAATCCTCTCATATGGAACGATACGTTATTACTCATGGCCGGAGAAGGATCATTCTTACTCTGATGGATTTCTGGCTTTTATTTGTAGGTTTTGCGGAGATATACTGGGCTGGCATTCCAAATGAATTCAATCCGCCTCTCGATACATATTTTTCTTCTCTCTATATGAGTATAATAACCGGTACTACTCTCGGATTCGGCGATATTACTCCGATTACCATCCAGGCGCAGATTATCACAGCTTCTGAAGTGCTCATCTGCTTCCTTTTCGCTTTCATTATTATCGCAGATACTGTTGTTCTTTTGCCAGAGGTTAGAAAGCATATACAATGAAACATTCACATAATAAAAATAAGAATAAAAATAAAAAAACCCGAATCTGGATAGTTCTTGTCGGGGGATTGTTTGTATGTTGCGGGCTCTATGTCCTTCTTTCCCCTTTTTCGCCGTACCGGAATATTGATGAAAAGAAACCGGCCAATCCGCCCTCCGTCCTGCCTTCCCCAAATGACTCGAAAAAATACTTTTCAAAAATTGAAATTACAACTGTTGTCGTTGAAAGCGGCCTGATTAAAATCTCCGGGTTAACAGACCTTCCAGAAAATTCAATACTGAGCGTAAGTTTTGACATCTCCGGCCATGAACCCGATAGTGACAGCGGGATTAGCGCCAGGGCTACAGTAAAAAGCGGTGAATTCAGCGTTTTGCTCTCACCGCCGAAAACTCCAAAATTTAAAAAAGGGCCTTATCTGGTTGATGTTCTCTTTTCTCCCCGGAACCAGCCCGAATCTGTTCTTCTCGATACAGGGAAAAACGGCGAATTCCTGAATGGCGACCAATCGAAAGAACAGTTTGGCTTTCATGTGCTGGAAACAGAAAAAACGGCAGATATACGAATTTAACAGATGTCGAAAGTGAAAAATGATGTTTCGCTTTCCTGTCCGGAAAAGATAATTCACAATCCAAAATTACATCTCATTAACAATTATGTTGGAACTTTGCGGACTACTTTAAGGAAGATACCAATATGAAAAAGATTCTGGCTGTCATCTTTCTCGCCATCACTTTTTCTCTACCTGCATCTGCGTCACCCTGGTGGGTATTTTTCTCCGATGAATCCGGCAGAAAACCCGGAGATGCTGTTTCGGTTTCCCTGATAGAGCGGGTCAGCCAGACCGGCGCGAACATCCGTACCGTGTCCCGGTATTTCAATGCTGTTTCGGTAGACTATAACGGAATCCCGGAAACCCTGAAAAAAATACCCGGTGTCCGGGAAGTGAGTCCGGTACACTCTCTTGTCCGTTCACCGGATCCGGAAAAAGGGGAATCCTTTTCGGCGAAACGTGCAACTGCTCTTGCAGACAGCATTACCCGTTACGGGGTGACGTATAATGAACTCAAAATGCTCAATGTTCCGTCAGTTCATGAGCGCGGCTATACGGGAAAAGGGGTAATTATCGGAATAGTGGATACCGGATTCGATAAAATCAAGGAAACCGGATGCCTCAAGAATGTGAATATTATCAAAACCCGTAATTTTATCAGCGGCGGGGAGTATGTTTCGGGAGACTCGCACGGAAGCTATGTTCTGTCCTGTCTCGCCGGAGCAGCGGATGGAGAATTCTACGGGCCTGCATATGAGGCCTCGTTTCTTTTGGCTGTGACAGACGATGCCTTGACAGAGACCCATGCCGACGAAGACCGGTGGGTAGCCGGAGTAGAATGGTGCGACAGCCTTGGGGCAAAAATCATCTCATCTTCCCTGGTATATAATGAATTCGATAATCCGGCGGATAACTACCAGAAACAGGATATGAACGGCCTCACTTCCATTGTCGCCCGCGCAGCGGAAATCGCGGTGAGGCGGGGAATGGTCGTGGTGAACAGCGCCGGAAACGAAGGCATGAATGCATGGGGAATTATTACCACGCCCGGAGATGCGGAGCATGTCATTACCGTGGGCGCGGTCACAGTTGTAAAAGACGGGAATCCGATCATAGCGGGATTCTCATCACGCGGCCCGACAGCGGATGGCCGTATCAAGCCGGATGTGGTCGCTCCCGGTAAGGATGTGTATGTCCCAATCCTCGGCTCCAACGGATCTTATACGTTGATCTCCGGCACATCTCTGGCCGCACCTTTCATATCGGGGCTTTGTGCGCTCCTTCTGGAGGCTCACCCATCATGGACTCCCGCACTTGTGATGGCGGCGCTCAAAGCGTCATCTCGCGATCTGGGGGATTCCGGCCCCGACATTGCTTACGGCTGGGGACTGCCTGATGCTCTTTCAGCGCTGGAATATTCACCGTCCAATGTGGCTTCCGGCCAAAGTTCTGATGTTACAAAGCCCGGCTCGTTCGCTCTCCTGAATCCTTACCCGAATCCATTTAACGCGGAAATTGTTATCCCATTTCAGTTGGATTCTCCTGAAAAGGTCACGATCGCTATCTACGATATCACCGGAAGACTGGCTGCTACTGTATGGAGCCGGCCTGCCTCCCCCGGCAGACATGAGGTTCGCTGGAATGGAGAAGGATGCGCCTCCGGAGTCTATCTTGTCCGGGCAGAAGCAGGCAAACGGGTGGAAGTGGGAAAAGTAATCATGGTGAAATAAACTTTTCGGGAAAGATGAAAAAGTGGCCGTGTATTCCGCACAGTTATAAGGCAACTAAGCACGATAGAAAAATACTATCATTTTTTTCAGCTCTTCGAATGGATTATGAAAGATTTTAATTTTTTTTCGTCCACATATGGCAGGGTAATCCCAAAATCCGTTTCATTTCCTTTTTTATTTGTGTTCCTCATTACGATTGCTGGAGCGGATGCAGAAGGAACCCTATTCAGAGAACCGGTCACCGAAGCGGGACTTGTTCGCATGCTCCCTGTTTTGAAAGCTGAAGCAAGAGAAATTCTGCTGCTGAATCAAAACAGCGAATCGGGTGATGCAGCCCGAAGCGAAGAGTTTATATCGATGCTCGATTCAGTGTATGCGGCAACCGGGGAGATAAAATCCGGAGAACTTAATCCTCTGGAATGTTTAAGCTCATATTCCCGTTACCTTGCAGTTCCTTCCGGGGTCACCTTTGATACGGACGCTTCACGGATCGAGAGCGTCTTTAAAGGGCTGCCTTCGGTTGTATTCACATTCGGGATTGATGCTTCGGCGTTCGGGCTTGCTGTAATCCATAACGATATCGAGGCATTGAAGAAAATGAATGCCGTGGGGAAAATTGACAGCACTTCCGACAACCTGAAGATGAGTTCCATTCTGGAAACGGTACGGGAGTTCTATCGGGAGAGGAATTTTATCGAAAACGGGATGACCGGCCCTCTTGCATGGTCATTTACTTCTCCCGACAGTATGCTCGCCATCGATTTCTACGAGGCAAATATACTCATTTACCACGGCTGTACAATGCTGCCTTCAGGACCGCTGATCGAGATCTCCTGCCGGGGAATTCCCGGAATGGAAGGCGACCCGTCAACGGTAATTGCCCCCGATATGCCTGCCATGCTCGAACGGACGGCGATAAGTATTGAAGACTATTTTAATTTTAAATCCGACCTGTTATGTGCGCGTGATGATACTCAAGACCCAAAAAGACTAAAACTGGATGCACCGGACTCGTCTCAGTCTCCCGAATCCGGAGAGACATTTGAAAAACTGGCCCGGATGATCCAGACCAGGAAAATGAACGCCGATCTTTACAGCCGCTATGCCGGAATACTTGGCCCGCTTCTATCGGCTCTGGATGGAAGGCAAAAGTAGAAATTTTTCTGCATGAGTCCAATATAGTTGCGTGAATATCTATATTTTCTGGTATTTTCACTATGTGAACACTGGCTTTGATTTATTTATGGTTTATCATCCGGAAAACCAAATATATATTTGAGCATCTATCTCTTTCTTCCACTCTTGATTATATTATTTAAGCTTTTTACGGAACTTGGCGCCATGTCATCCTGAACTTGTTTCAGTAATATGAATGTACGGTATTTTTTTGTTTTTATAGGAGATATCCATGTCCTGGTTTGATATCATGAAAAAGAATCTGCGGATAGGCGATGAACGTGATGTTCCCGGGGGTATGTGGGTGAAGTGCGAGGAGTGCGGCGCCATCCTTCTTAAAGAACGTGTGATTCAGAACCTGTGGGTTTGCGATAAATGCGAGTATCATTTCAGGATAACGCCCAATGACTATATCAGCCTTATGTTCGACAAGAATTCATTTGTAGAGACAAACCGCGCATTGAAAGATGTGGATTTTCTCAAGTTTGTCGATACTAAAAAATATTCAGCCCGGATTAGCGCAGCCCGCAGCGAAACGGGGGAAAATTCCGCAATAAAAACCGGGACCGGAAAGATTTTCGGAAGACCTGCGGCAGCAGGCATCATGGATTTCCGTTTTATCGGCGGGAGCCTTGGTTCGGTAGTTGGCGAGAAGATTGTCCGTTTGATAGACGATGCGGTCGATAAAAAACTGCCGGTTATAATGGTGACCCAATCCGGAGGCGCCCGCATGCAGGAAAGCACCACCGCGCTCATGCAGATGGAAAAAACTTCCGCTGCTGTCGGGCTTCTGGCCGATGCGAAACTTCCCTATATCGTAGTGATGACCAACCCCACTTCCGGAGGGGTGACCGCCTCGTTCGGCATGCTTGGAGACGTTCAACTGGCTGAACCGAAAGCCTTTATAGGGTTTGCCGGCCCACGGATCATCAAGGCTGCTTTGAAATGCGAACTGCCGGAAGGATTCCAGAAGACCGATTTCGTTTTCGAGCATGGCTACTGCGACCGTATTGTGTCACGTCAACACCTGAAAGAAGAACTTTCAAAAATACTGTCTCACTTTATGGATTGACCCGCCGGCTGCTGAAACATAATCGAATGTACTTTCCTCGTTTGTCAGTATTTCCGCAAAATATTGTTACGTTGTTTCATAATTGACGAGTGCCAGAACTGCATGGCATACATTACATTATGGATTTAGTGAAGACCGTGTATGTATTTATTGTTATCCCGGAATTTATTATCTTTTCTCTATGACTTTCATCAATTCCGAAAAGGAACCTTTTTGTTTTGAAAGAATACTGAATGGACGACCGGCTGCATAAGAAAGCTTTGTTTTTATCATATTTCACCGTTGGATATAACATTGCCGAAGGAATTATTTCGATTATCGCGGGTACGATAGCGGGAAGTATCGCGCTGACCGGTTTTGGGCTGGATAGTTTTGTTGAGTCACTTTCAGGAAGCGTCATGATCTGGAGGCTTCGGAAACATGGCCACACCTCCGAAGATGAGGAAGAACATAAAGAAAAACGGGCTCTCAAACTTATCGCCTGGTCTTTTTTCATCCTCGGAGCATACGTTTTTTACGAAGCAGTCCGGAAACTTTATCTGCGAGAGATTCCCGATCCAAGCCTTCTCGGAATCATCATCACATTGGTTTCCCTTATCACCATGCCCATACTCTATTTTCAAAAATATCGCACCGGGAAAGCTATGGGCTTACGAAGCCTTGTCGCGGATTCCAAAGAAACGCTCGCCTGCACACTCCTTTCTTTTTCGGTGTTAATTGGCCTGTGCATGAACGCTGTCTGGGGCTTGTGGTGGGCAGATCCTGCAGCCGGACTCATAATTGTGTATTTTCTGGTAAAAGAAGGCAGAGAGGCGTTTGAGGACTAAACCAGCCCTTTCCCATCTATACTTTCTCGGGGTTTTTGTAACCTGTATCCTTCTTTTCAAAATCTTTTCTTAACGTATATCTGCATCGATAGAACATACAGTTTTCCCGGTTACCTCTTTCACCCGTTTCGCCGATTCAGAAAACCGTTTGGTATCACCCTGTCAATAGAGATGAAACAATACTGTCTCTCAAGCGTTTATGGTTTTATGAAGCATATATAAAACATTTTGGGAGTCGATATGAACGGGTATTTTTTTCTACTCTTTTTGGTCTCTGTTTCAATTGGAAATTACTCTGTGTTTTCAAAGGAAAACTCAATGGAATATACTAAATTGACCCCGGAAGAAGAGCGCGTTATTATTCATAAAGGAACTGAAATCCCTTTTTCCGGCCGATATGTAGCCAATAAGGATAATGGTACATATCTCTGTAAAAGGTGTAACGCCCCTCTTTATACCTCGGATTCAAAATTTGATTCTCACTGCGGCTGGCCAAGTTTTGACAGCGAACTGCCGGGAGCTGTCAAACATATTCCTGACCCGGACGGCATACGCACGGAAATTGTGTGTAATTTATGCGGCGCCCATCTTGGCCATATTTTTTTGGGCGAAGGTTTTACTGAAAAAAATGTCCGTCATTGTGTAAATTCGATCTCGTTGAAATTTGTTCCCGCTGTAAAAGAGGAAACCGTGAATACGGCATATTTTGCGGGAGGGTGCTTCTGGGGAGTAGAACATTATTTTAAAAAAGCCGATGGAGTGATCTCAACCCGTGTGGGTTATATGGGAGGACATAAGAATAACCCTACCTATGAAGAAGTCTGTTCCGGAACTACCGGACACGCTGAAACAATCGAAGTAGTGTTCGATCCTGCAAAAACGACATATGAAAAGCTTGCCCGGTTGTTTTTCGAGATTCACGATCCCACCCAGAAAAACCGTCAGGGACCGGATATCGGGAAACAGTACCGTTCAGCAATCTTTTATGTAAATGAGGAACAAAGAAAAACAGCCGTAAAATTGATTCAACTACTGGAAAAAAAGGGCTATCACGTTACTACTGAATTAACCCTGGCAGATACTTTCTGGAAAGCTGAGACATATCACCAGGATTATTATACAAAAACAGGGAAAGAACCTTACTGCCATGTTTATACGAAACGGTTTTAACCGGAAATAAAACGTTCCCGAAAAAAAACCGGGAACTTATGGTACGAATAAACTCTATCCCATTCAGGAGCATAGAGGGAAACTGTTTACTCCCAGTCTTCACGGCCGCCGCGAGTATCGTAACCATCGTCATCACGGTCGTAAGAATAATCTGCCTCGCCTTCGTAATCATCGAGCATATCATCATTTTCAGAATTAGAAGTGAGTTCTTCTCCACATTCCGGGCAAAAAACATGGCAGCTTTTTGTCGGTTTAGGTACTTTTTCTCCGCAATTTGCACAACGGATGAATTCAGAATAATCTTCCAACATACATACCCTCCTTTGAAGCCTTCTTCCTTCTATGGTCAGGATTCAGCATCGGATTTCGCCGTGTAAGCAGTAACTATTTACCTCTCCGGCAGTGCAGTATCTTCCTATGGAGCATCCTTATTACTGCGTACTGGGAAATAACACTATCATTTCCTGATAAAATAATTCACCTTAAAAAATTTTGCAATAATGAAATCCTTATACAGCATGGGTTAAAGTCATGCAAATAACGCGAAATAATTACATTTCGCGTGTACAACTCTTTATGAAATTTGTTGCAATACTACGTGTAAATCCCCATATTTAAGAAAATTAGTTCAATTTTGATTTTATTCACTGGATTTTTTTAATATGGAGGATAGATGAATTTTTCCTGGATTGACTGGTTGATCATAGTGGTATACCTTGGCGCAACGATATCGGTAGGTCTTTATGCAAAGAAATTTGTATCCGATCTTTCAGGGTATCTGGTCGCCGGTCGTCGTATCCGGGTCGGGCTTGGAACCTCCACCCTCATCGCCACAGAACTCGGTACAGTCACCATCATGTACATGGCTCAGAATGGATACCAGAACGGATTTGCGGCGATGGTTTTCGGTATTATCATTCTCATCGCATACATGCTGGTGGGCCGTACAGGATTCATCATTGAGGGACTCCGAAAATTACGGGTCATGACCATTCCGGAGTTTTACGAGATTCGCTACAGCCGTCCTGTTCGGATAATCGGCGGATTGCTCCTTTTCCTTGGAGGAACGCTGAACATGGGGATCTTCCTCAAACTGGACGGGGTATTTTTAAGCCACGCCATGGGATTCGGCGATTCGGCAGTAGCGGTGATAATGGTTATCATGCTGATTGTTGTCGGACTCTACACCATGTTTGGCGGAATGCTCAGCGTGATATTCACTGATTATATGCAATTCGCGGTGATGACTTTAGGAATGCTGCTGACGACAATTTTTGCATTCAGGGCTGTTTCGCTGCACCAGGTGGCGCAGGCGGTTACAACGAGTCTTGGCTCCTCCGGATTCAATCCTTTTACGAACGGCAATCTGGGCTGGTCATTTATTTTCTGGATGCTGCTTTCAAACTTTGCCGCGGCATCACTCTGGGCGCCGGGTGTTGCCCGTGCGCTCTCAGCAGAGAGCCCCAAGACCGGCAAGCGGGTGTACACCATCTCAAGCCTCACTTTTGCAGGGAGAGCCATTATCCCCATGTTCTGGGGTGTAGTTGCTCTCTCTCTTTATCCCGGCCTTACCGGAGAGGATTCCATGTCGGCTATGCCCCGCATGCTCGGAGCGATCCTGCCGACCGGCGTACTGGGCATTCTCATCGCCGGAATGCTCGCGGCATCGATGTCAACCTACTCTTCCTATCTTCTAGCGTGGGCTTCGGTCATCACCCGTGATGTCATCGCCCTTCTCTTTGGCGGACGTCTTTCCGAGAAAACAATCATGAACATCACCCGGGTCTGGGTGGCTCTTATCGGAGTCTATCTTGTGCTGTTCGGCCTTCTCTATACCATGCCGGATATTGCCCTCAAGTATGTTTATATCACCGGAAACATCTATACCGCTGGCGCCCTTTCCGCAATCGGCTTTGGCCTCTACTGGCGGAAAGCCAATAATGTAGGGGCTTATGCTGCACTCATAACCGGCGCTATCGCGCCGATTGCTTTTCTTCTGCTCTCCGGTATAAAATCGTCTCTGCCTCCATCGCTGATCTGGCTGACGAATCCTAATTTCTCGGGATTCGCATCTTTCGCATTGGGAGCAGCGGGTATGATCGTGGGATCACTCCTGACACAGAAATCAAACCCGCCCATAGATATTACCCATTTATTGAAAGAGGGACGTTGAAATGGAAACAGTCATGACACCGACTTACATATGGATTGGTATTTTCATCGTCTCCGGAGTGCTCTTCTGGGGCACGGCTGTCTGGGCTATTTACCGGGGATTCATAGATATCATGGATATTGTCACACAGGAAAAAGAAAAGGCAAACCGTAAAAAACAGAACACATCTGCCTGAAAGATAAAAAAACTGGAATACTAACGCTTCTAAAATCCTTCCAGCACTTCCTTTAGATCGGGAACGCCGTTTACTACACAAATGCGTTTTCCCCCCAAAGATTCAAGATAAGGGATGATTTCAGGACGCTCTCCTTCAAGAAAGTAAAGTCTTTTACCCATTTCACCGGCTTTTTCAGCAGAATACCATGTCCCTCCGGTTTCGCCGGGTTCTATTACAATAACGACATCGGCCAGTGCGGTCATGAGTTTATTCCTCTGGAACGCGGTATGGGTGGAGAATACCTGCCACAAGGAGAATTCGCTCATTATCAGGAAGGAATCAGGATTATAGGAATCCTGTATATCTTTGTGTATACGAAACCGTGAAAGGCCGTACGGCAAAGCTGCTATCGTTTTACCTCCTGCTTCGAGAGCTCCGATGTGAGCCGCCAGATCAACTCCCCTTGCATATCCCGACAAAACAGTAAATCCGCACTCAGCAATCATTCTTCCGCATTTGTAGGCGAGATCGATTCCTGATTGAGAGGCATTCCGTGCGCCGCATACCATAATGATTTTGCTGTCCAAAAAAGAACGGTCCCCATAGAGGGTGAGTTTTTCGGGCGCGTGTTTCCCCAGAAAATCGAGAATTTTTTTTGGAAAGCCGTATTCATGCGATTTAAGTTCGATAATATTTGAAGAATCCGGCCAGAACGTCTCACTGTCGCTGAAATCCACGTACATTGCACTGATGCTCCCAAAAATCATTCCTGTATACATAATTTGACAAAACAAACTTTATTCACTGCCTCATCCTTTCAATAAATACACATAAATTATACAAATGTCAAGTGAATTATATTATACCATATAAAGATATTCCCTCTTTATTCGCTCGTATAGCCAACCAGATTCCCAACCGTACCTTTGTTAAGACACCGTTAATCTTTCCCCGCTCGTTTCCCTGATTTTCCTCTCGATTTGTTTGCAGTTCTGTTTTATCTTGATAAATAATAGATTATGAAATGCCGCAGGGTTTCCCCTCGCCCGTTTACGGGAGAGGGGACAAGAGGTGAGGGTGTCCTTAACCGGGCAAACATTCAAAGTAAAATCCGGAGCCGCCATGAATTCCCGTGAACGCATACTGAAAGCAGTCAATTTCGAAAAGACCGCCCGGGTGCCCATCGATCTGGGCGCTCTCCGGGCTTCCGGTATCCATGCGGAAGTCTATGACAAATTGAAAAGGCGGATGGGTATATCCACTCCGACGAAAATTCACGATTCCATGCAGATACTCGCCGAAATCGAAATCGAGGTGCTCGACCGTCTCCATGCCGATGTAGTGCCTCTCGAGGCGGCAACAGCCCGATGGGCCCGTCAGGATGCGGGTGAGGGCGTTCGGAAACGTCTATTCAGCGGAATTGACGTTTATTTCCCTCCACGGACGAACATTACCAGCGAATCCGATGGAAGCTGGGTGCTCCGTACTATCGCGGGTGAACCCTATGCCCGTATGCCCAAAGACGGATTCTATTTCGACTTTATCCGCCCGACCATGTCACGTGTGCGGATCGACCCCAAAAAATTTCATCCCCGCGAAACGATTCCCGATGAAGAACTGCGGCTCCTCGCCGAACACGGCCGTTTTCTTTATGAAGAGACCGACAAAGCCATTCTCGGCTGGGGGGCGAGCATATCTCTTTTCGGCCTTTCCGCTCTTCTTTCGGACAATATCACCCAGGGATCGCTCGATGAATGGCTCTGCATGCTCATGGTCGAGAAAGAAACCGCCAACGATATGATGGGGAGGTATGTCGATTCGGTCATCTCCTGCCTTTTGCAGTGCAGGGAAGCGGTCGGCGATTACTGCTTTGCCTGGGGAGTCGCCTCCGATGACGCCGGCACTCAGCGCGGAGGACTCATATCCCCCGATCTGTTCTTCGAGATGATACTCCCGCACTACCGGAAGCTCTGTGACTGGGTTCATGCCAATACGCGCTGGAAAACGCTCCTTCACTCATGCGGGTCCATTTACCCCTACATCCCCGGATGGATCGAAGCGGGAATAGACATCCTCAACCCGGTGCAGATTTCCGCTGCCGATATGGAGCCGGAACGGCTCGTGCGAGATTTCGGCGGGAAGATTGTCTTCTGGGGCGGCGGCTGCGACACCCAGAACGTGCTCCCGCTCGGCACTCCGGACGAGATTCGCGGGCATGTCGCGCATAACCTGCGGGTGTTCACAACGGGCGTGGACGGCGGCTATGTTTTCAATCAGGTGCACAACATTCAGCAGAATGTGCCAGTGGAGAATGTGGAGGCCATGTTCGAAGCGGCGATAAATATTGGACAAGATTAACAAGAATTATAAGATTAATATTTAAATATATTTGTAATATTTTCATATGGGAGTTGCCGAAAACATAGCGCAAAGCCAATAAATCCGGGGGGCGCGAGGATAGTACGGCGCAGGTGCCGTAAAATCAGTGTTCTACGCCGAATGTGCAATAAAATTGGGGAGCGCAGGAATAATGCGGCGCAGTTTCAATAAAAACATATATTTCCGTGAAAGAAGCAGCAAATAAGCCATTCTATGCCATCGTTCTCATAAATGACCGGGCTGCCGATAGTTATGGAGGCCATCCCTGAATATGGGCTTTCAGGACAGGCAATGAAGTGCTAAGTCACTGAGGCACAAAGAAAAGGATCATAGGCAAAAATCAAAAGAAAAAAAGTTGCAAAGAGACAGAGTAACAAAGTGAAAAAATGCAAAATGACAGACACAAATGAGCTGAGGTGTACATAATACCCCTGTACTTCGGTTTATCTGATTAAAGAAAAAACTCTCCCTTTGATTCCCTCTCTTGAAAAGAGAGGGATACGAATTCAGATTTGGTTATTCTTGTAAAGATCCCCATGTCCTAAGGACATCCCCTAGCCAAGGGGGACAAAAGAGAAAGTCTGAACAGCAGATTTATCGGATTATGGGATTACACTGATAAAGATTGACAGATGCATGGAAAATGGGACGTATGCGACCAATGGGACAGACGGGGAAAAGTGTTTTGGCGCTTATTTGAACTGTTTTTTAGGAAAAAAAGTAAACAAGGGGAAACTTTATTTTCTTTTTGAGGATAAAAGGAAAATAAGAATAATATTTATTTAACTCCTCATGAAATATAAATCTTTTATCTAGAAGAAAACTATATTTATATTAGAAAAAGAAAAGAATTCACTTTTTGATTATAGAAAGAACTTAAGGGACGGGCAAGATGGAAATAGCGAATATTCTAAAAGATACTAATTACAATCTTACCCTTTTTAACGAGGCAGATATAAAAAACCTTGAATCAAAAATTAAGATTAAAGAAAATAAACCATATATTGATT
>JBAYHX010000041.1:0-13199 GCA_041665965.1 Candidatus Latescibacterota bacterium | reverse complement strand
GAGGAATAATCTTCATACACCTGATTAGCAAGTTGTTGGTTATATGTCAGTCAAGGCCAAGACAAGTTCGCCTTCGGCGAAGCCTTGACTGACAAGAGGTTACCACCAACCATATTTCACTTACCGGCTGGATAACCCTATTCCAGGAAGATTCGTAATATATTGTATATGTGTTATTTATGACTGGATATGCATTAATCGGATGAATCTTAAAATGTTTGAAGAAGTATTGTCGATTGCCCTTAAAAAATGTATAAAAATCCTTATTTTTTACAAAATTATCTCTTGCATTTTTCTAAATAACAGTTAATGTAAAAAATAAAGTTTCTTTTTCCCCATGAAAAATACTTATAAATAACCCCTTTTTTTAAGGAATGCTGCGTTATGACACTTATAGGTATTGGCGGAATGGTTTTTCTGGTACTGGTTACGTTAGCAGGCAATCTCTGCGCTCAGAATATTTATGATCTTCATAAATTAACCGAGCAGCAATGGTTGTCCATACCGACAGAGCAGCGGTTGAGCGCTCTCGGTCTGGCGGTAAAACAGGCTGATAACCAGACATTTGTAGGTCAGTTCGGGAGATACCAGGATCTGTACAAAAAATGGGGATACGAATTCTACGAAATGAATGACCAGTATGAGAACTACGCATTCCGGGGGTATGAAAACTATAATGTTATCAACGAACGCCGGGTGAGGTGGTCGTATAATGAATTCGGAGACCGTATTGCAAAAATGCGCCTGGGGGTTTCGCCTGCGATATACCTGTGGAGGGAAGTATACGATGACGATAGGACTTTTACTGTCAATAACCCGCCAACCTACATTAATTCTATATCATCCTATGGTGTCGATGGCGTATGGGTGGCAAAGGAAGGCACGAATGACTGGGCATTATCGGTTGTCACAGCTGGCGCCTTGCGTACGAAATATACTCCTTTGACTCTCAGCATTCCTAATATTGCAGGAACGAGAGTCGAACTCCAATCGGCGAACAATACTTTGAGTATTGTGAACAGTATAAGGATAGGATATAGTCAAGGAGTTCAAGCGTGGTGGACAGGGCAGGAACTTAACACCATCGGAGGCGCACTTCTCCGTGCGGGGCGTTTTCAGCGGAAGCTGGGGGCGCTTACTTTAGGAACCACCTATGCAAACCAATACTCTGCCCAGGGTAACCGTCAGGAGGGAAGTGATTGGTACGGCACTGTAAGCAACTATACTCCCACTCCTTTGATAGTGGCCGTGCGGGTGTTGGATGATTCACCGGAGGACGGAAACGGGGGGCCTCTGGTCAATGATGTCCGGTTGAGGGTCAATGGCCGTTACCGAGATCAAATCCGGCCGCAGGCGATACTGGATGATGTAACCAGAGACCTTACTAGTGCGGTTACCAATGAATTTCAGGCTGCCTATCTCAAGCCCCCCGGTCCTCAGGTAGGTGTCGGAAATTTGTTTGATTTTATGTCCCTGGAGGAGACTCTTCCCAAATTTGTTGATTATTTTTACCTGAATGATGTGACAATGGGCACAAACCTGGTAAACTCTGAAAAAAATTATGATCGGAAACTTGCCCAGAAATACTATCAGAATGTTGATCCGCGGCTCCTCATACAGGTCAGCGGGAATCAATACATCGTATACCTGTTCGATATAACCAGCATCAATGAACATGTCCAAGAAGTAACGGCGGAACTCACCGTATGCAACGACTATCGCATACAGACTTCCATGATCTATACTACCAATTCTCCTGGAGGCAAGGATCCCTCGGCTAACTATCAAGTATATTACAGCGCAATGTACTGGAGAACTGCTCTCCAGGCAGAGGGCAATATAAAGGATAAATCAAATTTAAAGAGGGTGTCTGTTGATTTTGGGATACAAGTGGCTTCCATAATTTATGGCGTGGACGCCAACTTCAACTATCATGGTTTTACAATCAACGGAGAATATGCAACTAACTCCAGTCACTACATGTTTCCTGACGATTATCCGGGAACTGGCTGTCCGGCAAGAGTGGTACCCGGCCTGGCTCCCCGTAAGGGTCATAAGTGGGCTGAGTTGGACCATGCCTACTATGTAACCGCACAAAAGGATTGGAGGAGTTTGGGTTTCGGAGGAGAGTTTTTCAAAATAGGTAATTTCTTCAGGCCCTATCTGGATTACTATCGATGGCTTTTTACTCCAGGTCAAAGGATTAACAACCGAAATGGAAATTTAAGAATTCCGCTCATTGAAGACAACGACGATAATGATCAATATCCTGATACAATGTATGATGCCAATACAACTATGGGAGCAAACATTCAATCCCTTGAAGACCCGGACGGCGTGTTTCCCGGAAATGATGCAGACCATGACAGCTATCCCGACAACAACAAGAACAATAACGGCATTCCCGACTACGACGAACCATTCCTGATGCTGGATTCCGATCCTGATGCATTTGTGTTTGGAAACGATTACAACCATAATAATATCCCTGATTTCCGTGAAGATGATATGAAGCTGGACACCCCCTATGATCTGGACCGCCAGGGCCGTCATTTCTATTTCAGGTTTACTCCTTATAAGAAAATCAACCTTATTCTTGGATCTATGCGGACCAGGGGAGTGGGAATTGATAACCGTAATAATGATGATTATTTCAAATTCCAGTTGAACTATGATGCGTTCGGTGTAGGAAAGCTTTACGCCGAATACAGTCATGAACGCATTCAAGACAATATTAGCGATCCCTATGTGCAGGTGAGCAACCAGGGAGTACGCCAAGGCTTTCAGAGTACTACTTTCGGATGGTTTTCACGGGATTTCTTTTACGATGAGCGTGAATACAAGAATTCCAATGTGGACCGTTTCTGGATTGATTCGGCAATCAGGGCAATTCCTTCCCTGACTCTCGAGAATCATCTCAAACTGGAGAGGAACGCCCAGATTGAAGGGTTGCTGTATGATAATACCTATCAGCCAAAGCAGGGCATTCATACTGTCGCCATGGTGAACAAGCTGTTCTATACCAAGAGTATCGGGAATTGGATATTTTCGCCTGGAATCAAATTGCGGTTCTTTAAGAAAGACCGCGATCAGGCGGTGCGGTTCGGAGAATACTACCTGACACGGATACCAATCATGATGATCAAGTACAATATTTCGCCTCGTACCGATCTTACCCTTGGAATGCAGGGAATACCCGGATTCGAGTACTCCTTAAAAGACTATATGCAGAGCGAGAACAACTTTAAGGAGAAAATTTATTCCCTCCAGCTTCAGAATCGCACAGTCTATTTTGGATACGATATCTGGGCAGCTGTTGGTATCCGATACAATGAGCTAAATTTTGATGAGAAACTGCGGGCTTTTGAGGATTACAGGACTTCAACGTATTTTATGCAAGTAAATCTTAGTATTGGCAGATAATCAGCGAAAAGTCAAGCTTTTTACCCAAATAAAATGAGCATTTTGCAAAAGTTGAGATTGTTGGAAGTAGTCCCCTTTAGCCTGCCCCGCACGTACTTCGTGCGAGCGGGGACTTCTTGTCCTTCGGACATCCTTCACAAGGAGGTGGCAGGAATCGACTGTAGATCAACGACTTAACTTGACCCCTGCTATGGGTTAAAGGGGCTTAATTTCACAAAAAATCGACTTTTACTATTGGCTTATTTTTAAAAGATTCATTAAAGAACGTAAAGTTCAATCTTTTTTCTCTGGAGTTTCTAAAGAAAACCTTCTATAGTATCTTACGGAAATGTTCGATCGTTTTCTCGAGTCCTTTTTCCAGCGAGACCACCGGACGCCAGCCAAGTTTTTTAACTGCCAGGGTGATATCGGGCTTTCTCTTTGACGGATCGTCCTGCGGCAGAGGCTGAGAAACGATTTTTGAGCGGGAACCGGTCAGAGAGATGACTTTCTCGGCAAGTTCACGGATGGTGAATTCTCCTTCATTGCCCAGATT
This sequence comes from Candidatus Latescibacterota bacterium, assembly GCA_041665965.1. Taxonomy (GTDB): domain Bacteria; phylum Latescibacterota; class Latescibacteria; order Latescibacterales; family Latescibacteraceae; genus JAUYCD01. Next base: position 9,241 of record JBAYHX010000041.1, on the reverse strand, counting down.
TACCGGGCCGATGAAATCGTCCGGGCAGTTCATCATCCGTATCATTCCTTCGATTAGATCGTCCACATAACAGAATGAACGGGTATGGCTCCCATCGCCGAAAATAGTTATATTATCTCCCCTCAAAGCCTGCACGATAAAATTGGAGATTACCCTTCCATCATCAAGGCTCATCCGGGGACCATACGTGTTGAAGATTCGGATAACCCTGATATTTACCCGGTTTTGGGTATAGTAATCAAAAAAGAGGGTCTCGGCGCAGCGTTTTCCCTCATCGTAACAGGCGCGCGGCCCGATAGGATTCACCCGTCCCCAGTACGATTCCTTCTGAGGATGAATCTCCGGGTCTCCGTAAACCTCGCTTGTCGAGGCCTGAAGGATTTTTGCTTTTACACGCTTGGCCATACCGAGCATGTTGATAGCTCCGAGCACATTTACCTTCGTGGTCTGAATCGGGTCCTTCTGATAGTACACCGGTGATGCGGGGCATGCAAGATTATATATTTCATCAACTTCCAGATAGATTGGAAGGGTGACATCGTGACGGATAAGCTCAAAATTCGGTTTATCGAGCAGATGATAGATATTTTGCTTCGAGCCGGTAAAAAAATTATCAAGACAAATCACATCGTATCCGCTGACCACGAGACGGTCGCAGAGATGGGATCCGAGGAATCCAGCCCCGCCGGTTACCAGAACTCGTTTTTGACGCATAAATATACCCTTTCATTATATGTGATTCTGGCCATTGAAACCAAGCGTTCATAAAAAGATTTTTTTATTGCTTTTCAAGGTAGTATGTTTATACCATAAGCAATATAATACATGGCTGTATGAAATTGCTCGAATATATGTATCGATAATCACCACTGGGGATGGGGATATAGGTAATGCTGATGAAACGGGTAAATATGAAAAAGGGACACATCGATTCCCTTCTCAGTAATAAAAGCTCAACTTCATCCCGGCCAAAAGGGGATTTGAGCAGTGACTGGCCGAGACTGGCGCTCCTTCTCCTTGTTATGGCGGGATTCGGTATCGGTTTTATTGTGAACGTTCATTCCAATAACCCGAAGAATATACTCCGTGATTCGGTTAGAAAAATGGAAAAACAAACTTTCCGCGCAAGTATCGAAGGCAAAACTTCTCTTAGAGATTCCACACTTGCCCAATACCGTTACCGTCAGTTATATGCGCCCGGAAAGGGCATCTCCACAATCTTTAATCCGTCGGAGAGTAAAACTGAAGTTTCCTTAAACGCTTTGAGCCTTCTGAAATCCCTTCGCAATCCTGAAAAAGTGAAAGAAGATGACCGTCAGGACATGTATGGGCATCCAACCCGTCATTTTTATGGAGTAACCCGTGTGGCTATCAGTGATAATGCTGTATCATCTTCCTGCTACTTCGAGTACTGGATAGATATGAGAGATCTCAGAGCTGTGAGGATATCCTTTTCCAAAGCCGACCGGAATTCAGCTGTCGATTCAGCGGGAAATTCTATCTCGACCGAGACATACCTAAATATCCGCTACTGGTAACCTTCGGCTCATGATGTTATCACCTGCCCGCTCCGCCCTCAGGATGAAATTGAAGATATCCCGCTGAATGCATATTGCCGGATCCTCCCGCGGAAGATACGGCTTATCCCCTCGGAGAAATTTCTGTGCGGTTTCGTGCGTCAGGATTTCGTATATCGCTTCGACATGATCGTACGGCTTTCCTGTGAGAAGGCTTTCAATGTAATTCCCGCAGTATTCATCCTCGGGCGCTTTCTCCTTTGAACGGATACCCATCGCAACTATGCTGACAAGAGAAGGATTTTTCTTTCGGAGATACATTGCAGTCGCACGAGCGTTGACATAGGAAGCCAAAAGCACTTCTTCGGCATGAGCCATCGCGGCGACAGCCCCTGTAACTCCCGATGTAGTACGGTGAATGATATTCCTGCCTGAAAAAAAGGATTGCCTTCCATATCTGATGATCATGGATGGGGAATTGGTCAGATCGAATCCCTCGATGGGAATCTCATTCCTTTCTCCTATCAGGAGAGAGTCACCCCGTATCGCAAGGCATCGGTCACTATCCCCTTCCAGAACAATACTTGCAGCCCCGTAATGATAGAGCAGGGGTTCACAGGTAAAAGCCCGGAATACATCAATAATTACCACCGTCCCACGTGCTTCGCTGGCGCCCTCGGCGAGAGATAATCTTTGGATTTTCAATTCGGTTCCTTGTTCCATTTCAATATATACGATTTACCCTGTTTTTCTTGGAAAACAGGACGTTGAACGATCTCCTGCATATTGCGCATTCTTTGCGGGATGCCGTTATTTCTTTTTCAGCACTCCCCGAACGAGCCAGTCACGGATGGCGGTGGAGTAAGGCAGAGCATCATCTCCCCCGAGAGAATCGAGATTTACTGTACGGCCGCTCAGCCTCGATACATTCGTTGCCACCAGCGCCCGATGCTCTTCGAGAATAGCCTCATAGGGACGGGGAACCTTGCGCTCGGCGAAAAAGTCGTGAAGAGCATAGAACATGTAATCGAACAGCTTCGGTCCAGCGGCAAAAACCTTGTTTTCACCCATGCCGAAGACATTGACATGATAGGTGCTCGGATATTCGCCGATATGATTCATTCCCACAATAGGTGGCTGACCTTCGCGGGGTTTATATGTCAGAACGCAGAGAGAACAGCCAAGCGGTTTTTTATCGGTAAGCCATTTTCCTATGTCCATGACATAATCCCCGGTGAAAAATGCCGACTCGATGCCTCCCCCGAGACCGACATGAGCAAAATTGATGACATGGGGAAAATGCCAGGTGAAATGAGGCTCCCCGCAGTAAGCTTCGTAAGCGCGTATGGGGCCTTTTTCTTTCGCGAATTTCTGCATTTCTGCCACCTCGGGCTGAAATTCGAGCGAGGAGGCGCTCATGAGAGGAGCATTATAGGCTTTTGCGAGTCTGACTATTTCCTCGGAATCGGCAATGGTCGCTGCAAATGGACGGTTGATGAAAACAGGCTTTCCTGCTTCAAGCGCAGGACGAGCCAGTTCAAGAATCTTTCGGTAATCGGCATGTTCGACATGCACTGCATCGGATTCACTTACAAGCTGAACCGGATCATCGATCACTTTTTCGAAGCCCGATTTCATGGCTTCCGCAACTCCGGGGATATCGTCCCAGATCGCATAGGGGCGGCATTTGACTTTCCCTTTGAAGTCCGCGGGAGGATTGTTGAAAGAACCGACAAAACCGTGAGAGCCGAGCCCCAGCTGCCCGATTTTGATTACTCCCATATTTTGTGCATATGCAGGCGCTTTACGGAAAGCAACAATACCGGCGATACCAGCCAGGGCGGCTTTACCCATGAAAGAACGTCTTGTATCCATTCCGTTCTCCTTTTGTGAATGTCATTGTCCGAGAAAATTCTTTTTTTGATAAGATACACTGTTTTTTTCAAGAATAAATACGACATTTTTTAGCATGTACGATAGAGTTGAAAACTATTCGCACAAAATGGATTTTGAGCAATGTATGACAATTATAATTATTCGGAATCACTATCTCTTTCCTATGCTATCGATAAATTCCGCTTGCTTTTTTTCCACTTCTTCTTCATCCTTTCATCCACAATAATTTTTCCGGGCGCCTGACGATCAGAAAGCCGTGATAATTTAAGAGAACAATGAACGTGATGTAATATTTGATGGCATAGTATAGTATATTACTCCATGTCCGAGTTTCATCTCGAATTTTAGGAAGCCATTATACATATTTCAAGGTTACTGAAAAAAAGGTGTGAGTGATCCGGGCATGGATTCTTGCAGTTGTTGATAAAAAAAAAGTTAATAAAACATTTTAGCCCGGATAATTTATAAAAAAATATTCATCACAATCATTGAGTCAGAAATCCCCACTGCCTGTTAGCATCTCCCCTTATTAAGGGGAGAATTATGTGCGAGGCTGTATTTATTCTTCTTTGTTCAACCCCCTTGGCAAGGGGGTCGCCGTGAAACGGCGGGGGGATTTTATCCTTGAGTTTATAAATAGATCGGGTTAGTTATTAAATTTCCAGATTATGAGAATTTACCACTAATTATTTTTTTATTCCGGACTCAGAATTCTGATTTCAGAATTCTTTCACTTTGGGGGTTTTATGCCTGAGAAAACATTTCCCACTTCTGCGAAGATTATTCGTGTTGGTGTGTGCGGTACAGGACCATTTGCTTTTTACGGTATGTTCAATTCGGTGATTAACAACACCATGCGTGATTATAATAATCTCAACATGCGGGTCACCCACATCTGGGGCGACGATTACCATAAGAACTATAAAGGTTCACCCGAGTATGTCAAAAAAATGATCGATTTCTGGAACAGCGATAAGCAGTCTCCTCAGGGAATCGCCAAAGCATGCAACATACCGAATGTCTGCAAAGACTTTCATGAAATGGTAAATGATGTCGATGCCGCCATGATCATGGATTTCGACCGTGCGTATGAGCTTTCCGAGCCGTTTCTGAAACGTGGATTGCCCATCTTTATCTGCTCTCCGGTTGCAATAAGTGTTCCCGAGTGTGAGAAAATCCTCGATCTGGCCGAGAAAAACGGCGCAGCGGTTTTCACCGGCGCATACACCCAGAGCCTTTACGAGAACCGTCTTCGCAACCAGTTTGTGAAACAGGATGACATCTCTGCCTTCTTTGCCCAGACATCGTTCGGATTCTATACCTCGTACGCCCCGGACAGCCTTGAACCGGTTCACTGGCTTGTCGGGCCGGGAGTACGCACAGCTGCTATTCACGGCTGGGATGGCTCGAAAGGTTATGATCCCACCGGCCTCCCGCCGTTCCATATCCATCTCGAATATGAACCCAGGAAAGGCAATCCGCCTATCCAGGGGACAGTTGTCTGCGGCGGGCATCAGAAGGCGAGCGAGTATTACAAGGTTTATTACAAGGATCACAAGGTTCTCGAAGGAATCACCATGACAAACTGGGGCAAGCACGAGCTTACCGTCCGGGATTTCATGATGGATATCCAGCAGGTATTCGTGACCAATAAATCCCTGGAGACTCGTGAAGACATCCTTACCAAACTCCGCGTCCTCATCGCCGCGTACAAATCCGCGAACGAGGGGAATCGTCCCGTGCTGGTAAGCGAAGTCGGCGACTATCGTCTCCCGACAGTGAGAATCGAAAAGTTTAACGAGATTCCCAAATGAATCCGGCAGGAGCGTCAAACTGAAGCTCCTTGCGGTTGCGTGAAAAGGAAGGGAAAAGGTACTCCGGTATCTCGTAAGTCTGAGTAAAGTTTTAGTTCTGATTCGATGATGCTTTCAAGGAAATTCAATGCCTGAAAAAACGATACCTGCTTCTGCCAGGATCATCCGTGTTGGTGTATGCGGGACGGGGCCGTTTTCCTTTTACGGCCTGTTCAATTCAGTTATCAATAACACCTTCCGTGAATACAACAACCTGAACATGCGGGTGACTCACATCTGGGGCGACGACTACCGGAAGAACTACCGGGGCTCGCCCGAATATGTGAAAAGGATGATGGATTTCTGGAACGGTGACAAACAATCCCCTCAGGGGCTTGCAAGGATATGCGGAATCCCGAATGTCTGCGGGGACTTTCATGAGATGGTGAATGATGTCGATGCCGCAATGATCATGGATTTCGACCGTGCGTATGAGCTTTCCGAACCGTTCCTCAAACGAGGGCTGCCGGTTTTTCTCTGTTCGCCGGTGGCGGTGAATGTGGAAGAGTGCGAAAAGATCCTCGATCTGGCCGAGAAAAACGGGGCTGCCGTACATACCGGAGCGTATAGCCAGAGCCTCTATGAGAACCGTCTCCGCAACGATTTTGTGAAGAGGGACGATATTGCAGCATTTTTATCAATGACTTCGCTGGACTACTACACCTCGTATGCGCCGGACGGCCTCGATCCGCTCTACTGGCTTATCGGGCCGGGAGTGCGGAAAGTTGCTCTTCATGGCTGGGATGGCTCTTGTGGCTATGATCCCAACGGTCTGCCGCCGTTTACTATCCATCTCGAATATGAACCGCGGGGAAACCGTCCGCCCATACAGGGCATGATGACCTGCGACGCCCGGGCGAAAAAGAGCGAATGGTATAAAGTCTACTACCACGATCATACGGTGCTCGAGGGAATTACCCAAACACACTGGGGAACACGTGAGCACAGGACACATGAACTGACGTGCCGTGATTTCATGATGGATATTCAGCAGGTGTTCATTACAAACAAGCCCATTGAAACACGAGCTGACATCCTCAGCAAGCTCAGGGTGCTCATCGCCGCATACAAATCGGCAAACGAGGGGAACCGCCCGGTATCGGTAAACGAGGTGGGAGAGTACCGGCTCCCGACAGTTCGGATAGAAAAATGGAACGAGATACCGAAATGATGAAGGATTACGTTGAATATGATGACAAAAAGTATTTTATAATTCTTCTATCAATGTGCAAATAATAAACGAGGAGTATACATGCCGGAAAAAGTATTTCCCGGTTCTCAAAAAGTTATCCGGGTGGGATGGGTTGGAACCGGGCCGTTTTCGTTCTATGCGCACTATATCCGGGTGATGAACAATATCTACCGTGATTATAATTTTTTGAATATGCGAGTCACCCATATATGGGGCGACAATTATCTCAGAAATTACCGGGGAAAAGAAGCGTTTGTAAAAAAATGGACGGATTTATGGACAGTCGGCGAGCAGTCTCCGGCAAGCATCGCCAAATTATGCAATATCCCCAATGTCTGCAGGGATTACCATGAAATGGCCGGACAGGTTGACGCGGCCATGATTATGGATTTTGACCGGGCGTATGAGCTTTCCGAGCCGTTTTTGAACCGGGGTTTGCCGATTTTCATCTGCAGTCCGGTTGCTGTGAATATCCCTGAATGTGAAAGGATCCTTGATCTTGCTGAAAAAAATAACGCTGCGGTTTATACGGGTTCTTTCACCGCAGACTCCCAGGTAAACCAGATTCGCAATATCCTGGTAAAACGTGACAAAATAGCATCGTTCTTTGCTTCGACCATCGTTAATTATTATACGTCATATGCCAACGACGGCCTTGAACCGATTCATCGTCTTATCGGTCCGGGAATAAAAAAGGTGGCGCTGCACGGCTGGGATGGTTCGAAGGGATACGATCCGCACGGAATTCCGGTTTCCCGGATGAATCTTGAGTATGAGCCGCGGGGAGGCAAGCCTCCGATTTTGGGGTCGCTGACTCTTGGGGGGTATAATAAGACGATGGAGTGGTATAAGGTCTACTATGATGATCATAAGACACTGGAAGGTGATGCAGACTGGGTTTATACAACCAACGAATCCAATACCGAATTGAAATTCCGGGATTTTCTCCTGAATATTCAGGAAGTATTTACCACCAACAAGTCTCTTGAAACCCGTAAGGATATCCTGGATAAATTAAAGGTGGTCATTGCCGGATACAAGTCGGCGAATGAGGGTGGCAGAGTGGTGAGTGTTGACGAGGTAAAGGATTACCGTCTCCCGATTGTTCGTATCGAGAAATGGAATGAGATACCCGAATAACGGTCATTTTATAGCGTGCAATTTTTTTATAACGAGAGATTCTTGTATGGCGGGTAAAGTGTTTCCACGGTCACAAAAGTTAATTCGAGTCGGATGGGTTGGGACCGGACCATTTTCATTCTATGGGCATTATATCAGGGTTATCAATAACATCTACCGGGAATATAATTTTTTAAATATGCGTGTTACCCATATATGGGGAGAAACTTACGAAAGAAATTTTCGGGGAAGCGACAGGTTTGTAAAGAATATGCTTGGATACTGGTCTGGCAGCGAACAGTCTCCGGAAGGCATTGCCAGAATGTGCAATATTCCAAACGTCTGCAGCGATTATCATGACATGACAGGGCAGGTGGATGCCGCCATGATCATGGATTTTGACCGCTCCTTTTCACTTGCGGAACCTTTTTTAAACCGTGGAATCCCGATTTTCATATGCACACCAGTGGCAGTAAATGTCACAGAATGTGAAAAAATACTCAATTTGGCGGAAAAGAACGGCGCAGCAGTTTATTCCGGGACATTTACCGCGGATATACATGACAATCAGAATCTGAGTAAACGGGTAAAACGAGATAATATTTCATCGTTCTTTGCCTCGACTAAATTCGAATATTTTACATCATACGCCAATGATGGTCTTGAACCAATACGCAGGCTGATTGGACCGGGAGTAAAAAAAGTATCGCTGCACGGCTGGGATGGCTCCAGGGGATATGATCCTGAAGGGATTCCTGTTTCACATATTATGCTTGAGTATGAATCCAGAAATGGTAAGCCGCCCATTCAGGGAATACTGACTTTGGGAGGGTTCAAGAGCGAAAAAGAATGGTACAAAGTTTACTATGATGACCACACAACGCTGGAGGGTATTACAGACTGGGGTTCGACCGACGTATCCAATAACGAGCTTGCGTTCCGTGATTTTCTGATAAACCTGCAGGAAGTGTTTGTTACAAATAAATCTCTTGAAACCCGGCAGGATATTCTTGAAAAATTAAAGGTGGTTATTGCAGCTTACAAATCGGCGAATGAGGGGGGGCGGGCAGTGAGATTGGACGAGGTCGGAGATTTCAGACTCCCGACAGTTCGGATAGAAAAGTGGAACGAGATACCGGATTAAATTAAGTTGACGGTTTCGATGCGGGAAATTGAAATGTAACCGTGAACGATCATTTTTTTGGTTTTTATTTTGAGAGAAAATTAACAAGGAGTCAGTATGGCGGAAAAAGTATTTCCAGGTTCACAGAAAGTAATTCGTATAGGATGGGTGGGAATCGGTCCATTCTCATTCTACGGGCACTATATACGAGTGATCAACAACATTTTCAGGGATTATAATTTTTTAAATATGCGGGTTACCCACATCTGGGGAGATAATTATGCCCGAAATTACAAGGGGAGCGCCGAGTTTGTCAAGAAAAAACTCGATTTCTGGGCGAGCAGCGAGCAGTCTCCGGAAGGCATCGCAAAGATGTGCAGCATCCCGAATGTCTGCAAGGATTACCATGAGATGGTCGGGCAGGTGGATGCTGCCATGATCATGGATTTTGACCGCGCCTATGATCTTGCCGAACCGTTTTTAAAGAGAGGCCTTCCGATTTTCCTTTGCAGCCCTGTGGCGGTAAATGTTCCTGAGTGCG